>JAHENN010000188.1 GCA_018609665.1 Haloarculaceae archaeon
ACGCTGACGACGCCCGGCTCGCTCCGCACCTCGACGCGGGCGACGCCCATCCTCGCGGCCCGCACCCGCGTCGCCTCGTCCTCGATGACGTCCGCGACGGCCGCCTCCGTCTCCGCCTCGGGGACCGTCAGGACGTGCAGTTCGCCGTCGCCGGCCCGCTCCCGGCGGGTCAACTCGCCCTCGGGCTGGTCGGCGGCGACCTCTCGTTCCTGTGTCGTCGGCGGCTCGCGGCTCTCCTCGACGGTGAGGTGCCGGCGGTCGTCGACCTCGACGAGCGTGTAGGCCACCTCCATCGGCGGCTCGGGCTCGACGGCTCCCTCGATGACGTCGCCGGCCTCGAGGCCGGGGTTGTCCGCAAGCGTGTGGACCTGCCCGCGGTCGACGTCCTTCAGGACGGCCGACGCCTCGTCGGCGCTGGTCACCAGAAAGCGGCCCTCCGCGGCATCGTCGCTCATATCCGGACGGTGGCGGCCGGCGGCCTTCGGCGTTTCGTCCCGCGTCAGGCCGCCGGGAGCTTGACCCGGAACACCGCCCCCCGGGGGTCGTTGTCCTCGACCCACACCTCGCCCCCGTAGCGGTCGACGAGCGTGTAGACGAGGTGGAGCCCGATACCGCTCCCGGAGCCGTCGGTGAACCGCTCTCGCTTCCCGAAGATCTCCTCCGTCCGGTCGTCGGCCACGCCCGGGCCGTCGTCGGCGACGTCGATGCAGACCGACTCCTCGACCTCCGTGACCCGGACGGTCACCGTCGGGCTGTCGGTGTCGTTGTGCTGGACGGCGTTGTTCAGCAGGTTCCGGAACACCGTCGGGAGCAGTTCGTTGGCGGCGACGCTGACGTCCGGAATCGTCTCGACGACCCGGAACTCGGCGCTTTCGTACATCGACCGCCGGAGCCGTATCTCCTCCCGCAACACCGGCTCGAGGGCCGTCGGCTCCGGGTCGACCGTCTTGTTGCCGGTGACGACGTCGACGTACTCCTGTGCGGTCTCGGTCAGTTGCTTGATGTGCTCGGCGGCGTCGATGACGCGCTCGACGTTCGTCTCGTCGTCGACCTGGCCGCGGACGGCCTTCGCCCACGGCAGCAGCACCGCCAGGTCGTTGCGGATGTCGTGACGGACCATCCGGTTCAGTACCTCCAGCCGCTCGTTGGTGTCCTCGAGTCGGTCCTCGTACGTCTGGCGGTCGGTGACGTCCATCGAGACGCCGACGACCCCCTCGACGTCGCCGCCCCGGACCACCGGCCGGTACCAGGTGTCGAACGTCCGGCCGTCGACCTCGATGGTGTCCCGGAGCCGCTCGCCCGCCAGCGCCCGCTCGATGTTCTCCCCGACCGCCGGGGTGTCGGCGTAGACCTCGTCGACGGTGTGGCCGACGAGCTCCTCGCCCTCCAGGTCGAGCGCCTCCAGACCCTGTCCCCGCGCGAGCGTGAAGACGCCGTCGGGGTCGACCCCGAACAGGACGATCGGGACGTTGTTCGTGACGGTCTCCATCAGCCGCTCCCGACGGCGGCGCTCGCTGACGTCCCGGCCGATGCCGATGACGCCGCTCAGGGTGCCGTCCTCGAAGACCGGCGAGCCGGAGAACTCGTAGGGGAGCCGCCGGCCGTCCTTCGTGAGGTAGTCGGCCTCGACGGTGACCTTCCGCTCCTCGGCGGCGACGGTCGCGACGGCCTCGACGACCCGGTCGCGGTGGTCCGCCGGGAAGAACTCCGCCGCGTTCATCCCCTCCACCTCCTCGTCGGCGTACCCCGTCACCTCCGTCACGCGGTCGTTCCACTGGAGCAGGTCGCCCTCCGGCGAGAGGAAGTAGTACACTTCCTCGAGGGCGTCGAGCACCTCCGCCCGGAGGTGCGGGTCCAGGGATGCGGGCGTCGACGCCGACGTGTTCGTGTACATGGCTGTGCTACGTCTCGCCAGGTTATAACTGCCCGGTAGCTTGACACTCGAGTCGGGCGGCAGGTCCGTGCTCCGGGGCTGCCGGGGCGGCCACGGGCGACGAGCGCCGCCGCCGTCAGCCGAGTCGGCGGTGGACGAGGAGGATGACCGCCGCCCCGGCGAGGGGGATAATCCAGGACAGCGTCTCGGGGACGGCGTACAGCGCCTCGACGAGCGGCGCGGCGACGCCGGACGGCTCCGGGCGGGTCGTCGCGCCCTGGCCGCCGACCTCGAACTCCGACGGCATCGAGGCGACTGCCCCGCAGTACAGCGTCACCAGGTAGGCGACGCCGGCGGCGGCGAGCCCCGCGTCGTACGTGACGTCGCCGCCGGCCCGGCGGTGTCGGCGGGCGACGAACAGCACCGGCGCCACCAGCGGCGCGACCACGAGGAAGCCGAACAGGATGAACACCGACCGAACGAAGGTGATGGTCCCCCCGGAGAGGTCCGCCGTCGAGGCGACGGTGACGACGAGGGCGAAGATGAAGAAGACCGCGAGCACCGCCGCCAGCAGTCCGCCGACGGCGGCGTAGGCCCGGAAGAGCCGGGAGTCGCTCCGCCGAAAGGCGTAGGGAAAGGCCCCGAGGACGCCGGAGTAGTCGTCGCTCATCGCCGGCCGTACGACCGACCGGCGAATAAGCGCCGCGGTATCGGGCCCTGGGTTTCGTGGGCTTTGTCGCCGTCTCCCGTCGTGTCGAACGCGGGCGGTGCGCTCCCGGACGAGACGACGTGCTGTCAGGGTGCGGGTTGGTCGATACGGGGGGGTGTACTGAGTGGCTCTGGTAGCTTGCGCCTGCCTCGACGTAGCTCTCGCTTGCCTCGACGTTGCCGCCTCGAAAGCCCTCGACCGGCTGGTGGCCGCTGTCTCGAAAAATCGGAGATTTTCGGGACGACGAGAGACGCCAACGGCGTCTTTCGTCATCACGAGAGAGCGCGGAGCGCTCTCTCGAACGACTGCGCTCGGATAGAGCCCGCCGCAGCGGCCGCCACCGGGGCGGTCGGCGCAGCCGACCGCCTACAACGTGGCGGCGACGCTGCCACGCTGGCCGTTCAGTCCGCCAGGGACCGCCTGCCGGAAAGCCGGCTCCTGGCGGACTGAACGGGCGAGCGCCGCGAGGGCTTTCGAAGTGTTCAAGCATTTATTTCACGAGCAAACAGACAAAACACCCACATCACACGCAGATCCGTCCACCGAGTCCCGCCCGAGCCGCGACGACCCGCGTCAGAGTGACCCGGCCAGGTCGGCCAGCTGGTCGCCGCCGCCGGCCTCGAACGGCGTGCCGTGGCCCATCCCGAGGGCCTCGACGGCCGGCGCCGTGGCCGCGAACCGGCCGACGCTCTCGACGACGCGGTCGGCGTCGTAGGAGATGAACCACGGCGAGGGCCGCAACGCTCCGTCGCGCTCGACGACGAGGTCGCCGACGAGCGCGACGCTGCGGTCCTCGTGGACGTAGGCGACGTGACCGGGGGTGTGGCCGGGCGTGTGGTAGACGGTGAAGCCGCCGATTTCGTCGCCGTCGGCGACCGGATGGACGCGGCCGTCCGGCACGTCCGGGACGAGCGGCCCGACCGCCACCTGCAGCAACGACTTCCCGCCGGCGAGGCGGGGACGGCGCTCGCCGGCGACGAACGGGGCGTCGTCGCGGCCGACGTACACCGGCGCGTCGATGGCCAGCTTCGCGGCCGCGCCGACGTGGTCGAGGTCGTAGTGTGTCAGCAGCACCCGGTCGACGGCCCCGAGGTCGAAGCCGGCGGCCTCGACGGCGTTCTCGACGGTCGCGGCGTCGAACGGCGTCCCGGTGTCGACGATCGTGACGCCGTCGCCGTCGGCGACGAGGTAGGCGTTGACGCCGGTACAGTCGTACCACCACACCCCGTCGCGGAGCTCGGTCAGCATACCGACGATACGCCCGGCGCGCACAAAAGCCAGCCGAAGTCGGTCGGGGTCAGGGCCGCGGGGCGGCCTTCTGCAGCGCGGTCTCGGCGATATTGCCGCCGTAGTCGGCGCTTCTGGACAGCGAGTCGACGACCAGCCCCAGCAGCTGTGCCTCCTGCGGCTCCAGCTCCCGGATCTCCTCGTCGACCGACCGCGCGAGCTCGTCGATGTCGGTGACGCGCTCGCGGGCGTCGTTGGCGAGGTCCGTCGCCCGTTCGGGGTCGTCCTCCAGCAGCGCGTCCATGGCCATCTCGATTATCTCGGCGGCCTCCTCGTGGAGGTCGGTGATGGCGTCGGCGGCGTCGGCCGGCGGCGCCGACAGCGTCTCGGCGTGGGTCGCGATCTTGTTGGCGTGGTCGGCGACCCGCTCGAGCTGGCGGGCGCTGGAGTGGTAGTCGAAACAGGTCTCCCGGTCCAGGCCGACCGTCGCCGCGGTCGAGGGGTCCCGAAGCACCGACCGGAACACCCGCGAGACCATCGACCACAGCCGGTCGACGTCGTCGTCGCGCTGGGCGACGTCGGCCGCGAGGTCGTCGTCGCCCTCCAGCAGCGCGGTGACGGCGTCCGACAGCATCGTCGTCGCGACCAGCCGCATCCGCGTGATGGCGTTGTGCATCGACAGTTCCGAGGAGTCCAGCAGGTCCTGCAGCTGGACGTGTTCGGAGGTCTCGCCGATGACCTCCAGCCCGACCAGCCCCTGGGTCGTCTCCCGGATCGTCCGCCGCTGGGCGGCGCTGACCCGCGAGGTCTCGAGGGTGATGACGTCGAAGCCGCTGACGTACATCGTCACGACCGCCCGGGTCAGCTCCTCGCCCTCCAGCCCGGCGATGTCGAGGGTCCCCTCGACCTTCCGTTCGTCCCGCTGCGGCGTCAACAGCAGCGAGTCCTCCTCCGGGTAGAACTCGACGACGCTGCCGCCGCTGATGTCGTTTCTCGTCGCCCAGTCCTTCGGCAACGAGACGGTGTAGGTCGACCCGCCCGTCACCTGCACCTTGCGCGTCTCCATACCGGCCGTTTCGACCGATAGTATAAATTACTACTGGAATATATAGTCTGCTACGTTCGCTGGCGATTCGTCCCTCGATTTACCCGAATACCGCCGGGTCGACCGACTGCAGCCGTAAATCTGAATAAATAGGCATAAATAGTTATATCGGCACGTGTATATTGCTGGGTAGCGTCCCTTCCGACGCCGCGTCTCGACGTACCCACGGCGACCGCCGTCATGAACTTCGGGTACGCGACCACGTGACGACGTGCGGACCCGGACGACGCTCGTTCGAGACTCCGACGGCAGGCGGCGGTCGCCGGACCGTCGGACTGCTGGACCTGCCGTCCCTCCGGCGTCTCGACCCGACGGGGACCTCATCGACGCCGCCCGGGCCCGCAGACAGTAGTGTTCCTCGCCGCCGGCGAACCCGCGGCGGACGACGCCGAATCCGAGAGCCCGCCGCCGACCGCGTCACCGGCGCGCTCGGCCGACGACACCCGGGGTCGAGGTCAGAACTTACATACGTCGGCCCGCCGGAAACGCGATATGCCACGGAGAGAGTTCCAGGAACAGCTCCGGGAGCTCCGAGCGAACGTCCTCTACATGAGCGAGGTCGTCATCGACCGGGTCCGGGACGGGCTGCGGGCCATGGAGTCGAAGGACGAGACGCTGGCCCGCGAGGTCATCGAGGGCGACCACGAGATCAACGAGCTGTACCTCGAGCTCGAACGGCAGTGTATCGACCTGTTCGCGCTGCAGCAGCCCGTCGCGGGCGACCTCCGGTTCATCGCCGCCTCGTTCAAGATCATCACCGACCTCGAGCGGGTGGCGGACCTGGCGACAAACCTCGGCGACTACACGCTGGCCGCCGAGCGAGACCTCTACCCGGACGTCGACGTCCAGGGCATCGGCGACGCCGTCCTCGAGATGGTCGACGACGCGATGACCGCCTACGCCGACGAGGACGTCGAGGCCTGCTTCGCCATCGACGAGCGGGACGACGAGGTCGACGCCCGCTGCGAGGCCGCCTCCGGGGCGGTCGTTCGCGACCTCATCGAGACCGAGACCGGCGGCGGCGAGGCAATCGAGGGGCTGATGAGCGAGGTCTCCCGGCTGCTGCTGACGGTCCGCGATCTCGAGCGGATCGGCGACCACGCCGTCAACATCGCCGCCCGGACGGTGTACATGGTCGAGAACGACGACGAACTCATCTACTAAACCCCTGCCGTACGCCGGCGGTTCGGCGCCTCCGCGTCGAAACGGTCTTAGGACCGTTCTGTTGCCGTCCCCGTGGGTGCACAGTGTCGATACCTGCCTGGACCGGGCCCGACTGATGCGGACCTTCCGGTCGACGGCGCCGTTCCGGGGTCCAGCGGTCGGGTCGGGGCGAGTCGAATCGCCGGACGCGACCGCTCGCGCGAACGAAGTGAGCCCGATGCACCGCCGACGGCGCGACCCGTTGGTCCGGCTTCAGTACCCCGACGTCGCCCGAGTCCGTGGGGCGGCGAACATCGGAGCCCGAGGGGGCCACAGCGAATATACGTCCGCCCCGCGAGCGTACGCCCCGATGCGACGACGGGAGCTGTGCGCCGGCGCCGCCGGGCTCGCGGTCGGGCTCGCCGGCTGTGCCGCCACCCAGGAGGAGTTCGAGTTCGAGTCGACGCCGGCGACCTTCGCCGACGAGGCGGTGACGGACGCCGACTACGAGCCGCAGGGCACCGAGGAAATCGTCGTCGAGCGGACGGTGGACGCCGGCGGCATCGAGCGGGACGTGACCGTCATCAACCACTCCGCGGAGTACACCCGCGAGGTGACGCTCGCCGGGACGCCGCGGTCGCTCGTCGCGGCCGTCGCGTTCAGCTCTCCCTCGATGACGATCGTCGGCCGGGAGTTCAACCCCATCGCCGACGAGAGCCGCCGGGAGCTCGCCGGCCGGATGCGGGACCGGGTCGCCGACCGGCTCGACGGCGAGGGCCCCGACGGCCTCGCCGCCGTCGGCGAGCGGGACGCGACGGTGCTCGGGGCGGCGACGACCGTCGGCGTCTTCGAGGGGACGGTCACCCTCGAGGACGGCGAACGGCAGTTGCGGCTGCTCGTCACCCGGGTGAAGGACGACCAGGATTTCGTCGTCACGGGAGCGGCGTACCCGGCGGAACTGGCCGACGAGGAGCGGCCCCGCGTCGAGGCGCTGTTCGGGGCGGTCGAGCACGGCGACGAGAACTGAACGGGCCGGCGGCTACTGGAAGCCGATGCGGCCGCCCTGCTGGCGGTTCGTGTTGGCGCCGCCGCCGCGGAACTCGTCTTCGACCCGCTCGTAGTAGTCGCGGATGTCGTCGGTGATGGTCGGCCGGACGGACTCGAGGGCCTGCCGGAAGTGCCGCATCTCGACGGCCTCGGCGTCGTCGTCCTCCCGGAGCGCCTCGATGGCGGCCTCGCGGGCGATGGACTCCAGGTCGGAGCCGACGTAGCCGTCGGTGATCTCCGCCAGCTCGCGCAGGCTGACGTCCGGCGCCAGCGGCGTGTCCTCGGTGTGGATCTCGAGGATGCGCTCGCGGCCCTCGACGTCGGGCTCGCCGACCATCACCAGCCGGTCGAACCGACCCGAGCGGATGAGCGCGGGGTCGACGATGTCCGGGCGGTTCGTCGCACCGACGACCATCACCTCGTCCATCTCCTCGAGGCCGTCCAGCTCGGTCAACAGCTGGTTGACGACCCGCTCGGAGACGTTCGAGCCGGTCTCGCCGCCCCGGCCGGGCGCCAGCGAGTCCAGCTCGTCGAAGAAGATGACCGTCGGCGCCACCTGCCGGGCCTTCTGGAAGGTCTGTCGGATCGCCTTCTCCGACTCGCCGACCCACTTCGACAGCAGCTGCGGGCCGCGCACCGAGATGAAGTTGGCGTTGGTCTCGTTGGCGACGGCCTTGGCCATCAGCGTCTTGCCGGTGCCCGGCGGGCCGTACAGCAGGACGCCGGCGGGCGGTTCGATGCCCATCCGGGAGAACTTCTCCGGCTTGTTCATCGGCCACTCGACGGACTCCTGGACCTGGGTCTTCGGCTCGTTGAGGCCGCCGACGTCGTTCCAGGACACCTTCGGCAGCTCGACGAGCACCTCCCGCATCGCCGACGGCGACACCTCGTTGAGCGCGCCGCGGAAGTCGTTCCGCTTGATGATCATCCGGTCGATGAGACTCGGCGGGATGTCCTCCTCGTCGAGGTCGATCTCCGGGAGGTAGCGCCGCAGGGCCTTCATCGCCGCCTCCTTCGTCAGGCTCTCGATGTCGGCGCCGACGAAGCCGTGGGTCTCGGCGGCCATCCGGTCGAGGGTGACATCGTCTGACAGCGGCATCCCCCGCGTGTGAATCTGGAGAATCTCCTTGCGGCCGGTCTCGTCGGGGACGCCGATCTCGATCTCGCGGTCGAACCGCCCCGGCCGGCGGAGCGCGGGGTCGACGGAGTCGACCCGGTTGGTCGCGCCGATGACGACGACCTGGCCCCGCGACTCGAGGCCGTCCAGCTCGGTCAACAGCTGGTTGACGACCCGCTCGGAGACGTTCGAGCCGGTCTCGCCGCCCCGGC
>JAHENN010000189.1 GCA_018609665.1 Haloarculaceae archaeon
ATGGAGCCGGAGTACGTCGAGACGCCGTCGGGCGTCGTCGGCCGGTTCACCGACGCCGAGACGATGGAGGTGTTCACGATGGCGATGGCCGGCCGCGTGAACACCGACCTCGTGGTCGGGCTGCGGAACGCCGGCGTCGACGCCGTCGGGCTGTCGGGCGTCGACGGCGGCCTGTTCGAGGGCCCCCGCAAGTCGGCGGTTCGCGTGGTCGAGGACGGCACGCGGAAGATACGTCGCGGCGACCACTCCGGCCGAATCGAGTCGGTCGACGGCGACCTGCTGGAGACGCTGCTCGCGGCGGGGTACACGCCCGTGGCGTCGCCGCCGATGCTCGGCGACGAGGGCGCCGACACCGACGCCGACCCACGGTTCGTCGCGGTCAACACCGACGCCGACCGGGCCGCGGCGGCCGTCGCGGCCGAACTCGGCGGGACGCTGGTGTCGCTGACCGACGTGGTGGGCGTCTACCGCGACCCCGACGACCCCGGGACGGTCATCGACCGCGTGGCGACGCCCGCCGACCACGACGAGCTGCGGGCCGCCGCCGAGGGGTTCATGGAACGGAAGGTGATGGCCGTCGAGGAGGCCCTCGACGGCGGAGCCGCGTCGGTCGTCGTCGCCGACGCCAACGCCGACGCGCCGGTCCGGTCGGCGCTGGCCGGCGACGGCACGCGGATACTGCCCGGTGCGCTCGGAGGCGAGACACGATGAACCGCAGCAAGGTTTCGATACGTGACGACCGCGAAGCGGACGGTTTCGATACAGCACAGCGGGCCGGTACGCCGGCGGCCGCACCCGGCGACCCGTCGGGTGCCACGGCGGACTGGAAGGGCGAGAGCGCGAGGGCTTTCGAGGTCTCGGGCCACGGACCGGCGAGCGGACGCGACCACCCTGCGGCGAATCAACGGAGTTTCAACCAATGAGCGGATTCGTCTTCTCGGAGAAACCGATCCGCATCGAGCGTGGCGAGGGGGTTTACCTCTACGACACGAACGGCAACGAGTACCTCGACTTCGGCGCCAGCTACGCCTGCACGCCGGTCGGCCACTGCCACCCGGAGGTGGTCGAGGCGGCGACGGACCAGCTCGAGCGGCTGCTGTACGTCCAGGCGTCGTACCCACACGCCGAGCGGACGGCGCTGTACGAGCGGCTGGCCGACGTCGCCCCGCGGGACGTCGACAACGTCTGGCTCTGCAACTCGGGGACGGAGGCCAACGAGGCGGGGCTGAAGTTCGCCCGCCACGCCACCGGCCGCTCGAAGATCGTCGCGACGATGCAGGGGTTCCACGGCCGGACGATGGGGTCGCTGGCGACCACCTGGAAGCAGAAGTACAAGGAGGGCTTCGAGCCGCTGGCCGGCGACGTCGAGTTCGTCCCGTACGGCGACGGCGAGGCGATGGCCGAGGCGGTCGACGAGGAGACCGCCGCGGTCATCATCGAGCCGCTGCAGGGCGAGGGCGGCATCAACCCGGTCCCGACGGAGTACCTCCAGCGGGTCCGCGTCGAGACGGCCACCGCCGGCGCGGCGCTCATCCTCGACGAGATACAGACCGGCCTCGGCCGGACCGGCGAGCTGTGGGCCGCCGACAAGCACGACGTCGTCCCGGACGTCCTGACGACGGCGAAGGGACTCGGCAGCGGCCTGCCGATCGGCGCGACCCTGGTGCGGGACTGGGTCGCCGAGGACTGCGGCAACCACGGCTCGACCTTCTCCGGCGGGCCGGTGGTGTCGGCGGCCGCCGGCGCGACGCTGGACGTCATCGAGCGGGAGGAGCTGCCCGCCAACGCCGCCGCGGTCGGCGACTACCTCGTCGCGGAGCTGCGGGCCGCCCTCGGGGAGGCCGTCCGGGAGGTCCGCGGCAACGGGCTGATGGTCGGCGTCGAGGTCAGACGCGGCGCCAACCCCATCCTGCGGGACTTGGCCGTCGAGCACGGCATCCTCGCGCTGCCGGCCGGCCGCAGCGTCGTCCGGCTGCTGCCGCCGCTGACCGTCGACCGCGGGCACGCCGACGCGGTCGTCGACGCCCTGGAGGCGGTCATCGCGTGAGCGGGACGGACGCCTCCGGCGACGCCGTCCACCCGGACGACGAGGCCCGCGAGCTGCTGGAGACGCTCGTCGCGACGCCGTCGCCGACGCCCGAGGAGGACGACTGCGCGGCGGCGCTGGTCGCGTTCCTCGAGTCCCACGGCCGGGAGGCCTTCCGCGACGAGGTCGGCAACGTCCGGGCGCCGGCCGACGATTCGGTGCTGTACACCTCCCACGTCGACACGGTGCCGGGCGACGTCCCGGTCCGGGTCGAATCGGGCGACGACGGGCCCGTGCTGTGGGGCCGCGGCGCCGTCGACGCCAAGGGGTCGCTGGCGGCGCTGGCGGTCGCGGCGGTCCGGACCGGCGTCTCCTTCGTCGGCGTCGTCGGCGAGGAGACCGACTCCCGGGGCGCCCGCCACCTGGTCGCCGACCGCGAGCCGCCCGACGCCGTGGTGAACGGCGAGCCGTCAGGCTGGGACGGCCTCACGCTGGGCTACCGGGGGCTGGTGAGCGGCACCTACGTCGCGACGTCGGAACTGGGCCACAGCTCCCGGCCGGAGAACAACGCCATCCAGGACGCGGTGGCGTGGTGGTCGGCCGTCGAGGAGCGGTTCGGCGACGAGGACGCGCCGGTCTTCGAGCGGGTGACCGCCACGCCCGTCGCCGTCGAGGGCGGCGTCGACGACGAGGGGTTGAGCGTCGAGGCGACGCTGGAGGCACAGCTCCGGGTGCCGCCGTCGCACTCGACCGCCGAGGTCCGGGAGCTGGTCGACGCCGAGCTGGCGGCCGGAACGGTTACGTGGACGGACGCCGTCGAGCCGACGATGCAGAGCGCGCGAACGCCGGTCGCGCGGGCGCTGCGGGCCGCCATCCGCGAGCGGGGCGGCGAGCCGCGGCTGCTCCGGAAGACCGGAACGGCCGACATGAACATCTACGCCGACGCCTGGGACTGCCCGATGGCGACGTACGGTCCCGGCGACTCGGCGCTGGACCACGCGCCCGACGAGCGGCTCCCGCTGCGGGCGCTCGACCGCTCGGCGGCGGTCCTCGAGGCCGTCGCCACCCGCCTGCGATGAACGTCCTGACCGTCGACGACCTGACGGCCGACGAGCTGGAGACCGTCCTGGAGCGGGCGGCCGACTACAAGGCCGACGGGGCGCCCGAGGCCATGGCCGGTCGGACGCTGGCGATGATCTTCGAGAAGCCGTCGACGCGGACGCGGGTGTCCTTCGAGACCGGCGCGACGCAGCTCGGCGGCCACGCGGTCTTCCTCGGCCCCGACGACATCCACCTCGGCCGCGGCGAGCCGGTCAGGGACACCGCGCGGGCGGTGTCGCGGTACGTCGACGTCGTGATGGCCCGGCTGTTCGACCACGCCGACGTCGTCGAGTTCGGCGAGTACGCGACCGTCCCCGTGGTCAACGGGCTGACGGACGCGGCCCACCCGTGTCAGACGCTGGCGGACCTGCTGACGATACGCGAGCGGTTCGGCGGCTTCGACGCCGAGGTGGCGTGGGTCGGCGACGGCAACAACGTCTGTCAGTCGCTCGTCCTGGGGGCGGCGATGGTCGGGCTGGAGCTAACCGTCGCGACGCCGCCCGAACACGCCGTCGACGGGGACGTCCTCGACCGCGCCGCGGAACTCGGTGCCGCCCCCGAGACGACGACCGACCCCGAGGCGGCCGTCGACGGCGCCGACGTCGTCTACACCGACGTCTGGGTCAGCATGGGCGAGGAAGGCGACCGCGACCGCAAGCTCGAGGCCTTCGAGGCCGGCGGCTTCCGGGTCGACGACGCCCTCGCCGGCGACCGGACGGTGATGCACTGTCTGCCGGCCCACCGCGGCGAGGAGGTCACCGACGCGGTGCTGGAGAGCGACCGCGCGGCCGTCTGGGACCAGGCCGAGAACCGCCTGCACGCACAGAAGGCGCTGCTGACGTACCTGCTCGGCTGACGCGCCCCGACGTTCGGCCGGTCGGGAGGTTACCCCGCGGTAGCGGGTGGATTTATCGCCCGCCGGCACGCATCACCGTACATGCAGTCCGACCCGGACCCATCGCGGTTCCGAGATCTCATGCTCGACGCCGAACCCGGCTTCGAGGAGGTACTTCGGTGTGTCTTCGGCATCCAGGACCACGAGGCCCGCCTGTACGTGGAGCTGCTGGAGGCGCCGGACAGCACCGTCGCGGAGCTGGCCGAGGCCGTCGACCGCGACCGGAGCAACGTCAACCGGGGGCTGTCGACGCTCCGCGAGAAGGGGCTGGCCGAGCGACAGCGGCGCCTGCTCGACAGCGGCGGCCACGTCTACCAGTACCGCGCGACCCCGGCCGAGGAGGCCCGCGAGATGATGCACGAGACCCTCGAGGAGTGGGCCGCCTACGTCCACGACCGCATCGACGAGTTCCCCGACAGCTAGGCCGTCGCCAGCGAGACGGCCCCGTCCGACCGGACCCGGGCGGCCGACCGCCGGGTGTCGTAGATGACGAGGTCACCGTTCTCCGGCCACAGCCCGGCCCAGCGGCCGTCCGTCGGTTCGAACCCGCCGTCGTCGTCGAGTGTCGGTGCTGGCATGGTCGATGGCGGGCGCCGTCGCCCGGCGTGCGGAGGTCGGCGCGACGTATAAACGTTACCACGTATCATACCAACACCTCTGGGTTGCAAGCCGTCAAGTGGCTGCCGCCTCTGGTGCGGGTATGAGCGGCCCACCCGTCGTCGAAGCCGGCGAGTACGACTCCGAGGAACTCCTGGCTTGCCTCCGCGAGCAGGAACGGCTCGTCGTCCGGACGGAGGTGCTCGGGGCGGCCGAGGAGCTGACCCTCCGGTTCGACGGCGACGTCTACTACTGCGACACGCCGACGACGCTACACAAGCACGACACCCCCGAGGCGATGATGGAGTGCATGCGTCACCACGGCTACGTCCGGGACGCCTGACGCGCCGTCGTCGACCGGGCGCTCGTCTGACGTCGCAGTATCGGCCCGAAACGCCCGCCTTTTCACGCCGGGTCGCCTGCGGATGGCATGGCCGAACTGTCGCTTCCCGACGCCCCCGACGCACCCGAGGTTCCGTCGGCCGCGACCGACGGGGTCTGGCTGCGCTGTATCGACTGCGGCCACGACCACCCGCCGTTCGACGCGGTCCGGTACACCTGCGGGGAGTGCGACGGGCTGCTGGAGGTGCGGTACGCGACCCACCCGACCTTCGACGAGTTCGAGGGGTCGGGCGTGTGGCGCTACGCCGCGGCCCTGCCGTTCGACTCCGGCGTCACGCTCCCGGAGGGGGACACGCCGCTGCACCGCGTCCCCCGGCTGGAGGAGTCGGTCGGCGTCCGGAACCTCCGGGTGAAACACGAGGGGATGAACCCCACCGGCTCGTTCAAGGACCGCGGGATGACGGTCGGCGTCCGGGTCGCACGGGAGGTCGGCGTCGACCGGCTGGCCTGCGCCTCGACGGGCAACACCTCGGCGGCGCTGGCCGCCTACGGCGCCCGGGGCGGTCTCGAGACGCTCGTGCTGCTGCCGCAGGGGAAGGTCGCCGCCGGGAAGATCGCCCAGGCGAGCCTCCACGGCGCCCGCATCCTCGAGGTCGACGGCAACTTCGACGACTGTCTCGACATCGTCCGGGAGCTGACCGACCGCGGGGAGGCGTACCTGCTGAACTCGCTGAACCCGTTCCGGCTGGAGGGTCAGAAGACCATCGGCCTGGAGATCCTCGAGGAGTTCTACGCCGACGAGGGCCGGTTCCCCGACCGGATCGTCCTGCCGGTCGGCAACGCCGGCAACACCGCGGCGCTGTACAAGTGCTTCCGGGAGCTGGTCCGGGGCGGCGACCTCGCGCCGGGGGACGTGCCGAAGCTCACCGGCGTCCAGGCCGAAGGGGCCGCGCCGATGGTCGAGGCCGTCGAGTCCGGCGCCGACGGCGTCGAGCGGTGGGACGACGTCGAGACCGTCGCCACGGCCATCCGCATCGGCAACCCGGTCAACGCGCCGAAGGCGCTGCCCGGCATCCGCGAGACCGGCGGCACCGCCGTCGCGGTCTCCGACGAGGAGATAACGGACGCCCAGCGCGAACTCGCGGGCGAGGGCGTCGGCGTCGAGCCGGCGTCGGCGGCCTCCGTCGCCGGCCTCCGGAAGCTCCGCGAGTCGGGCGTCGTCGACTCCGGCGAGGACGTCGTCTGTCTCACGACGGGGCACCTGCTGAAGGACCCCGACGCCGCCGCCGACGCCGGCGCCGACCCCGAACCGGTCCCCGACAGCACCGACGCCGTGCTGGCGCACCTGGCCGGCAGGGACGTCGGCGGCCTGCTCGGCCGGCTCCGTCGGCTGTTCTGAGCGCCGAGACGGTCGTGGGCTTCTTTTCGACGCGGACCGACCACACGGTCGTGACCGACCAGCACGGCACCGTGGCCCACGTCACGACGGACGACCGGACCGGCTGGGAGCGGGCGCTGCGGAACCTGCGGAACCTGGCCGACGACGGCTCGGTGCCGACGCCGGCCGGCCGGCTGGTGATGGTCGTCAACGGCCCCGCCGTCCGGTTCCTGCTCGCGGCCGCGCCGGACGCGGCGGCGGTGACGCGGGCGACGGAGGCGGGCGTGACCGTCGTCGCCTGCGAGAACTCCCTCTCGCGGCTCGGCCACGAGCCGGCCGACCTCGCCGACGGGGTCGAGACCGTCCCCTCGGGGGTGGCCGAGGCCGTCCGGCTCCAGCAGGGCGGGGAGAACTACCTCAAGCTCCCCTGACTTCCGGCTCCGGCGTCCGGGCGGTCGTCGCCTCCAGGAGGAGCGTCGTCGTCGACTCGCCGGCCGGGACCTCGACGTCGTGGGTTCCGTCGGTCGTCGCCAGCCGGACCGTCGCCGGCGCGTCGCTGTCGACCCCGAGGGTGAGCTCCTCGCCGACGTCGAGGCCGGCGGCCTCGACCCACAGCACGACCGAGGCGACGCCCTCCAGGCGGAGCTTGAGGCGGTTCTGCGGCCCGGTCCGGTCGTCGACGGCCGGCGTCTCCCACTGGACGCCGCGGCTGAGGTGCCGCCGCGGCTCGCCGCCGTACCGCGTGAAGGTGCCGACCTCCGGGGGGGCGTACCCCTCGGCGTAGGAGACGGCGTCGACGAACCCGGAGTTGCGGTCCTCGTGGGGCTCGACATCGGACACCCAGTAGGCGCCGTCGTGGACCAGCCCGACCTCCGGGTGGTCGAGGTCGGGGACGTGCCGGTAGGTCACCCGGCGCGGGTTGCGGATGACCCTCCCGCGGCCGAGAAACTCCGGGACGCCGGTCCAGCGGTCCCGCGCGCCGAAGGAGAGGTGCGTCTCCGCGGGGAAGACGTCGAACTGGTGGCGGTAGCCGTGCCGTCTGAGCCGGCGGGCGTAGTTGTCCGGCGAGATCACCGGCACCAGCGGGTCGCCCAGCCCGTTCCAGATGAGCATCGGCACGTGCCGGAGGTTCTCGGTGATGCCGAGGGCGCTGGAGGGGCCCTCGGTGAAGACGTTGAGCAGCCGGCCGCCGCCCTCGCCGCCGAACAGCGTCGTCGTCAGCGACGGCGGCGCCTCCGCGAGCCCGCCGGTGAGCCCCTCGATCGGGTCCTCCGTCGGCGGCCCGACGACGGAGAAGCCGCGACCGAAGAGGTCCGGACACTGCGCCGCGAGCACGCAGGTGCCGAAGCCGCCCATCGAGTAGCCGCCCAGCGTCACCCGCGAGCGGTCGACGTCGATCCGGGTCTCGAGGTCGCGCCAGGCCTCGAAGACGTCCAGCTCGGCCTCCCGCTGGTACCACCGCCCCGGGCCCCGCGCCTGTGGCATCATCACGACGGCGTCGTTCGGCTCGCTGAGCCCCGTGACCAGGTTCGGCGTGTAGACGGCGTACTGCGTGTACGAACAGCCCAGCGAGTGCAGCAGCACCACCAGCGGCGCCGGCTCCTCCAGCCCCTCCGGAACGTAGGCGCTGTACGGCTGGATGCGCCCCTCGAGGACGTCGCGGTCGGTGTCGACGCCCTCGCCGAGGTAGTACCGCGAGGGGTACAGCAGCGAGACGATGCCGCTGTCCGGCGTGTTCCGCTCGACGACGCCGTCCCGGAGCTTCCGGAAGTCGACGTCGGCGCCGAACGGCGAGACGTCCCGGTCGGCCAGCGCCGTCGCCTGGCCGTGTTCCCGCCAGTTGCCCTCGCCGAGCACCCGCGGCGACCGGTCCAGCAGCCGGTCGAGCAGCGCGTGGCCGACGCCGGTGACGTCCAGCAGGTCGAACAGCCCGCGGCCGACGTCCAGCGGCCCCAGGTTCCGGTTGTACGGCTCGTCGAACCGGAAGCCGACGTTGAAGACCGGCGGCGCAGCCCGGCCCTCCCGCGCGCCGCCGGGCGTCGTCTCGTCGGGGTCGACGGCGATCGGCTCGAAGCGATTCTCCTCGTCGTCCCAGAGGCCGACGACGAGGTAGTGCCGCCAGGTCTCCTCGCCCGGCTCTAACGGGACCTCGACCTCGAGTTGGTTGCGGCGGACGTCGACGTCGAGGCGGTCGTCGTCGAGGGGCTGGCCGTCGAGTTCGGCGCCGGTGCCCCAGGCGACGAGGCGGTGGTCGACCGGCGCGCCGAGGTCGCCCAGGCCGTAGCCCCAGTCCGTCCGGCGGTCCTCGCCGCCGACGACGTCGGGCGCCGCCTCGGTGTCGATGCCGACGGCGACGGCGGCGGCGTCCGGCTCCAGCATCGTGTTGAGGGTGATACGGTAGACGACGCCGCCGTCGGTGGGGCGGGCGCGGAACTCCAG
>JAHENN010000190.1 GCA_018609665.1 Haloarculaceae archaeon
TCGCTCTTCTCGACGAGCCCCATCTCCACGAGGTCGTCGAGGTTCGGGTAGAGCCGGCCGTGGTTCACCTCGCTGTCGTAGTAGCTCTCGAGTTCGCGCTTGATGGCGAGCCCGTACCGGGCGTCCTCCGCCAAGATTGTGAGGATGTTCTGCTGGAACGCCGTGAGCTCCCGTGCGACGCCCGGATTCGGGGGGGAGGACTGTGCTTCTGACATGTAACTTGACAGGTTCGCGCCGCACTTAACACTTAGCAAACATCTACTTGTCTCCGGTTGTCGGTGTAAAGCTCTCTGCCCGCGGTTCGGCCGCGTGTCGAAAGCTCTTTGCAGCCGTCACGCCCACCCCGACGTATGGCTGGAACGAACCTGTGGGAGGACCTCGAGACCGGGCCGGACGCCCCCGAGGAGATCTACGCGGTCGTCGAGTGTCTGAAGGGCGAACGCAACAAGTACGAGTACGACAAGGACGTTCCCGGCGTCGTGCTGGACCGGGTGCTGCACTCGAACGTCCACTACCCGTCGGACTACGGCTTCATCCCCCGGTCGTACTACGACGACGAGGACCCCTTCGACGTGCTCGTGCTGGTCGAGGACGCTACCTTCCCCGGCTGCGTCATCGAGGCCCGGCCGGTCGCGCTGATGAAGATGGACGACGACGGCGAGCAGGACGACAAGGTCATCGCGGTGCCGAGCGAGGACCCCCGCTACGACCACGTCGAGGACCTCGCGGATGTCCCCGAGCAGACGCTCGCGGAGATCGACGAGTTCTTTGCGACCTACAAGAACCTCGAGGAGGGCAAGGAGGTCGAAACGCAGGGGTTCGAGGACCGGCAGGCCGCCTACGACGCAATCGAACACGCCCAGGAGCTCTACGAGGAGCAGTTCGGCTGAGCGGTCGCCCGCCGGGGGCCCGTCGCCGCGCAAACGATTACCGGCCGGCGACCGAACGACGGGTATGTCAGTCGACTACCGGGCCGGCTTCGAGACCCAGCGGGAGGAGGTACGCGACGAACGACTCCCCGTCGAGGGGTCGCTGCCGGCGTGGCTCGAGGGCCGGTACGTCCAGAACGGCCCCGGACAGTTCGAGGCCGACGGCGAGCCGCTGAACCACTGGTTCGACCCTTACGCGATGCTGCGGCGGTTCGCCTTCGACGACGACGGCGTCCGCTACGCCAACCGGTTCGTCGAGAGCGAGGACCTCGACTTCGAGCGGTCGGGCGGCGGCGTCCGGACGCCGTTCCCCGGGACGGCGCCGGACCGGCCCGTCTGGACGCGGCTCCGGCAGGCCCTGACCGGCGTCTTCCCCGACAACCCCGTCATCGGCGTCGCCCGGCTGGACGGCGAGCCGATGGCGGTGACGGAGTCGCCGTGGGGGCTGCGGTTCGACCCCGGGACGCTGGCCACCGAGGAGCGGGTCGACCTCACGGCGGGGCTGGACTGCGACCTCACGCTGGGACATCTCCACCGCGACCCCGACGACGGGACCGTCCTCAACCTCGGCGTCTCCTACGGCCGGGAGACGACGTACACGCTGTTCCGGCGCGACGGCGGCGACGCGACGCCGCTCGCGACACTGCGGTTCGACGAGGCGCCGTACGTCCACTCCTTCGCCGTCACCGAGCGGTACGCCGTCGTCACCGTCGGCGGCTACGGGCTGGAGCTGTCGTCGCTGCTGGCCGGCAGCATCACCGGGAAGACGTTCCTCGACGCCTTCGGCCCGCTGGAGGGACCGACCCGGTTCGTCGTCCTCGACCGCTCGACCGGCGAGCGGGTCGCGACCGTCCCCGCCGACCCGTTCTTCGTTTACCACCACGCCAACGCCTACGAGGACGGCGACGAACTCGTCGTCGACCTGGTGGCGTTCGACGACGAGTCGGCGGTGACCGGCCTCACCCTCGAGAACCTCCGCAGCGAGACGCCCGACCTGCCGGCCGGCGACCTCGTCCGCTACCGGCTGCCGCTGGACGGCGGCGACGCCGAGCGCCGCGAGCTGCGGCGCGGCCCCCTCGAGTTCCCGACCATCCACTACCGGCGCCGCGTCGGCCGGCCGTACCGCTACGTCTACGTCGCCGAGACGCACGGCGGGTCGAGCCTCCCGACGGACCTCGCGAAGGTCGACCTCGAGACGGGCCGGGCCCGGACGTGGGGCGAACCGGGCAGCCACCCCGGCGAACCGGTCTTCGTGCCGGCGCCCGACCCCGGCGCCGAGGACGACGGCGTCCTCCTGTCGGTGGTCTGCGACCCGCCGGCCGACTGCTCGACGCTCGTCTGTCTCGACGCCGCGACGATGACCGAACGGGCCCGCGCCCCGCTGCCGCACCGCCTGCCGTACGGCTTCCACGGCCAGTTCTACGGCCCGACCGACCCCGGCCGGAGCATGGCCTGAGGCGGTCGGCGGAGGAGACGCCGCCGTCCCTCGTCGCTCGACACTCTCCGGGCGACCGCGCCGATCGGGCCGAGGCGACCGCGCGGGTCGGCCGCCGCGCCCGTACGGCCGCGGTCGCATGCGCTACGAACATACAGCGCCCCTCGGAATGTCCAGAGGTAATCGGACGGAATAACGTTGTTGTATGGCGGTTTGCGGCTGTCTAATACGCCACAGTAATATCGGGCGTCGTGGGGATACATTATGTTTATGGTGTGATATATGTGGCTGCGGCCCCACCGTCCGCACATGAGCGCCGAACGAGAGTATCCGATGGGGATGCACCACATGACGGTCGTGCCGGAGAACTTCGAGCCGTTCGACGGCGAGGACGACGACGCCGCCGAGTGACCCCCGCGGCCGGGGCCGTCGACCGGTGACGACCTGACATTCGTCCTGGCGCGCGACCGACCGACCGCTTCGTTTCCTCTCCGTACGACCCGGCACTCCCGGCGGGAGAGTCCCCTCGCCGCCGGGGTGTCGAGTCTCCACGCCACGCCGTCGTTCCGCGGCGGTCCTGCCCCCCGGCAACCGCGGTACGTACCGCTCCGTACCGGTGGGGTCGGCTCCCCCGCGTCGCCGAGGTGGAGATCGTCTCCGGTGGCGTCGCGGCCGCCCGTCGCGACCGCGTTCGGCCCGGCGAAACGGTTTTAATGGACAAGCACGAGCAATATATATCACTCCATCGCTCTCTATGCTGCGCTGTACCGCTCCGGAACGCCGCGACGTGCCGACCCCCAGGGGGTTCGCCCTGACCGACGGGGAGTGGCGATGCGACGTCGAGGCCTACCGGGAGTTCATCGAGGCGGCCGTCGGCACGACGCCGCCGGCGGAGTTCGCGGCCGACGACTGCTACGTCGTCGGCACCCGGCTCGAGGGGTTCATCGAACAGCGCCGGATCGACGGGGAGTGGAGCGAGGAACTCTCGGCCCGCTACCCGGACGTCGAGTCGCTCGAGCAGATCGAGGCGCTGGCGCTGTTCCTCCGGACCTGCGAGGCCGACTACCGGTAGCGCCGAGATCGAGGCACCACCGCTATATCCCGGTACATTGTACTATTGAGCCGTCATAGCAACCCACTTTCGCGATCGCCGCCGGAACGTGCGTATGGAACAGACGAGTGCCGCCGGTTCCGCCGGCGGGCAGGCGGGCA
>JAHENN010000191.1 GCA_018609665.1 Haloarculaceae archaeon
ACATCGCCATCGGCGACCGTCAGGACGTCCCCCGCGAGGAGCTACGAGGCACCATCCAGAACGACGTCCTCAAGGAGTACATCGCCCGGAACACGTACATCTACCCACCCGAACCGTCGATGCGGATCATCACGGACATCTTCGAGTTCTGCGCCGCCGAGACGCCGAAGTTCAACACCATCTCCATCTCGGGCTACCACATCCGCGAGGCCGGCGCCACCGCCGCCCAGGAGATCGCCTTCACGCTCGGCAACGGCATCGAGTACGTCGAGGCCGCCCTCGAGGCCGGGCTCGACGTCGACGCGTTCGCGCCGCAGCTGTCGTTTTTCTTCGCCTCCCACAACAACATCCTCGAGGAGGTTGCGAAGTTCCGGGCGGCCCGCCGGATGTGGTACCGCATCATGGACGAGCGGTTCGACGCCGAGGAAGCCGGCTCCAAGCAGCTGAAGTTCCACACCCAGACCGCGGGGTCGACGCTGACCGCCCAGCAGGTCGAGAACAACGTCGTCCGCGTCGCCTACCAGGCGCTGGCGGCGGTGCTGGGCGGCACCCAGTCGCTGCACACCAACGGCAAGGACGAGGCGCTGAGCCTCCCGACCGAGGAGTCCGTCCGGACGGCGCTGCGCACCCAGCAGATCCTCGCCGAGGAGTCCGGCGCCGCCGACACCATCGACCCGCTGGCGGGGTCGTACTACGTCGAGTCGCTGACCGACGACCTCGAGGCGGAGGCGTTCGACATCATCGAGGAGGTCGACGGCCGCGGCGGGATGCGGCGGGCCGTCGAGAGCGGCTGGGTCCAGGACCAGATCCAGAACGTCGCCTTCGAGCGCCAGCGGGAGATTGAGACCGGCGAGCGGGTCATCGTCGGCGTCAACGAGTACACCGTCGACGAGGACCCCGAGGAGGACATCGAGGAGGTCTCCGAGGAAGAACAGCGCCAGCAGCGCGAGCGCGTCCAACAGCTCCGCGAGGAGCGGGACGACGAGGCCGTCGAGGCCGCCCTCGCGGCGCTCCGGGACGCCGCCGACGGCGACGACAACCTCATGCCGTACATCGTCGACGCGGTGAAGGCCTACGCGACCACCGGCGAGATCTGCGACGCCATGCGGGACGTCTTCGGCGAGTACCACGCCGGCGTGTGAGCGCAACGCGGGTCCCGTCGCCCGTCCGGCACGGGGCTCGACCGCCGTGGACGGTGGTTCTGCCGGTCCGGTGGGGTTGCCCGTGTCCCGAGACGGGGAGTTCCGTTCGTCCGACAGACACTGGACTCCCCGGCCGAGATTTTTGTCCGTCGCCGCCGACCGCACCGTATGGACGTCCGTCAGGGGTTCATGATAGAGCACGACGGCGACTACCGGCCGGCCCTCGCGGCGGCCGCCGACGCCGGCTTCGACCACGTCGAGCTGAACATGGAGAAGCGGTTCTCCCGGGACGCCGTCGATCCCGGGGCGGTCGGGGCGGCGGCCGACGCCCACGGTCTCGACGTGGTCGCCCATCTTGATACAGCGAGGGAATCCCGGCCTTCAGGCCGGGCGGGAATCGCGTAAGCTCCGTGCGACTCTTGCTACGACTGTTGCCCCTCTGAATACCGACCGTAAGCATTTAGTTACACAGGCACTTACATAGAACTGTGCGAACAGATGTAGACATGGAACGTGACGGCGACCTACACGAACGGGTCCAGCAGTACGCTCGTGAGAACGGTGTCCGTCACCCACGAGCATACCGCGAGCTAATCGAGATGGGGTTAGAGGCCGCTGATGCCGACTAAGACCCTCGAAGCGACACTTGCACCACCGACAGCCCACAAGGAGCGAAAGCTACAGGAAATTCACGACCTGTATCACAAGGGGCTACACGAAGCGTTCGACGCTGGCGCTGATACGCAGTCGGCAGTCAACGATATTGTGACGCCCTACGACCTGCCGTATCAGGTCAAAGATGCCCTCAAAAACTACGTGCCGAAACTGCGAGACACGTACAACGCTTCGGAGCTAGACGACGACCACCCAACACGGATGGTCAACCGTGCCGCTCGGTTCGACTACTCAGAGGACCGAAACCACAGTTACGTGTGGGAAGTCCCCCAACCCGGACACGGGCCGAATTTCTGGATACCGCTACGCATCAGCCCCGAACAAGAGCAACTGTGGGCCGACCTGCTGGATGGGGATGTGTCGCCCGGTCAACTGCAACTGATACAGAATCGCACATCATGGAAGTTACACGTTGCTGTCGAGTATTCGGCCGAAGAACCCGGCTACGATAGTGACAGTAACGGCGTGACGCACATCGGTCTGGATATTGGTGAATCGTCTCTCATCATGGGCTGTGCCCTCAAAGACGGTTCACCGACCCGCCCGCTTGTGTGTGACGGGAGTCGAGCCAAGCATCTCCGTAAAGAGATGCACACGACTCTGAAACGACTGCAAGAACGTGACGCCGCCGAGTGGCGGATAGACGAGCGATTCGACCACTATCAAAACGCGCTGACAGATATTGTCGAGAAGGCGTCTCGGCAGGCTGTCGAGTACGCCCGTAGCTTCGAGAAGCCGGTGCTGGTGATGGAGGACTTGACGTACATCCGCGAGTCGCTGGACTACGGCAAATGGATGAACCGGCGACTCCACGCATGGGCGTTCGCTCGGTTGCAGGATCGAATCGAGGACAAAGCGCGAGCGGCTGGTATCCCAGTCGAATACATCAACGCCGCATACACGTCGCAAACGTGCCACGAGTGCGGTCACATCGGCTACCGAGACAGTGGCGGAGCGTTCCACTGTACGCACGACGAGTGCCACGTCACGACGTTTGAAGGCGATATAAACGGCGCTATCAATATCGCACAGCGGGTAGACCCGTGGGGAGAGAGCGTGCCGCTGAAACCGGCAAGCGATGACTCGCCTCGGGATGGGAGTGCCTGTGACAGCACCACGATCCACACCGAACAGAGCCAATCAGAGCAGATGACGCTCGGTGAGTTCGGGTCGAAACCCACTACCAGCGATTAGCTGGTATTCCCACGCAGGGAAGCCCCGCCGTTCACGGTGCGGAGGATGTCACCTTCCCTACTCCGTCGACGCCGGGTCGCCCCACGAGCCGGCCCGCGAGGGCGCCTGCCGGGAACTGGAGGCCAGCATCGACGTCGCCGCCGAGATGGGCGCCGACCGGGTCGTCTTCCACGCGCGGTCGTTCGCCCGGCCGTTCAACTGGGACGAGACGACGGTCGTCGAGGCCATCCACGGGTCGGTCCGCCGGCTCGACGACTACGCCGCCGACCGGGGGGTCGTCGCCTGCGCCGAGAACCTCAAGGGCGACTTCGTCGACGTGACCGACTTCCCGGCGCTGTTCGCGGCCACGGACGCGGCGATGTGTCTCGACACCGGCCACGCGTTCGTCTCCGGGATGGACGCCGCCGCCCAGGCCGACCTCCTCCGCGAGCACGGCGACCGGGTGGCGCACGTCCACCTCAACGACACCCGCCTCGACGAGAACGACGAGCACCTCCCGGTCGGGCTGGGCCGGCTCGACTTCGCCGAGCTGGCGGCGGCGATGGCCGAGACCGACTGGCGCGGCACCTGCACCCACGAGACGCTCCGGTTCGGCGACCGCTTCGACCACGTGCGGACGAGCAAGCGCCGCTTCGACGACCTGCTGGCGAGCTAGTGCTCGAAGGTCTGGACCTCGACGGTCCGGCCCTCGGGGTCCGTCGCGAAGCACCGGTAGATCTCGTAGCGGTCGTTGTACCGCGGCGGCTCCTCGACGGCCGCCCCGAGGTCGTCGGCGAGGCGGTCGACGGCCACGCGGGAGTCGACGACGACGGTGAGGATGCCGTCGGTTTCGGCGGTCTCGCGCTCGCAGAAGCCGACCCGGAAGTCGCCGACCTGCAGGATGGTGCAGTCGGGCTGTTCGAGCCACACCTCGGCGCCGAGGTCGCGGTAGAACTCCACGACCGTCTCGAGCCGCCCGGTGCCGAAGAAGACGATGCCGTCCATGCCGGCGGGTCGGCCGGCACGAACAAAACCCCGGCGGGACCGACAGCTCGATGTGGCGCCGGCGCGAGCCGACGGGTATGACCGTCGCCGCCGAGGCCCGCGAGGCCGTTTGCGACCACCCGTTTCTGGAGACGGCGCTGCGCGCCGGCGTCGTCAACTACACCGCCGCCGCCCGCTTCCTCGACGTGGGCGACGAGGAGGCCGTCGCGGCGGCGCTGCGCCGCTACGCCGAGGCCCACGACCACGCGCCGCCGGAGCGTCGGGCGAGCGTCTCGATGCGGTCCGGCGTCGGCCCCGCCGACGACGGGGGGCTGCTGTCGGTCGGCGGGACGGCCTTCGCGGCCGACGGCGGCGACCGCACGGCCGTCATCGCGGAGGGCGACCTCGGGGCTGCGGCCCTGTCCGACGTTCTCGGGCGGCTCCGGACGGCCGGCGTCGACGTCGAGGCCGCTGCTGCCGCCGACGGGACGCTGGTGGTCGTCGTCGGGCGCCGGGACGGCGCCGACGCCGTCCGGGCGGTGGAGGCGGCGCTGTGACCGGCCGCACGCAAGCGACGGGTTGAAACCCGACGGGAGTCGACCCTGGAGCATGACGCTCCGCGTGCTGAACACCCTCTCGGGCGAGCGCGAGGCGTTCGAGCCGGCCGACCCGGACGACGTGCTGCTGTACTACTGCGGGCTGACCGTCTCGGACGACCCGCACCTCGGCCACGCGCGGACCTGGGTCCACGTCGACACCATCCACCGGTGGCTCGAACACCTCGGCTACGGCGTCCGTCACGTCGAGAACATCACCGACGTCAACGAGAAGATCGTCGCCCGGGTCGGCGAACGCGGCGACGACGGGACGCTCGGCGACGACGAACGCGAGGTCGCCGCGACGTTCATCGACCGGCTGCTGTCGGACATGCGGTCGTTGAACCTCCGGCGCGCGGAGGTGTACCCCCGCGTGACCGAGCACGTCCCGGAGATCATCGACCTCGTGGAGACGCTCGTCGAGGAGGGCTACGCCTACGAGTCCGACGGCTCCGTCTACTTCGACGTCACGGAGTTTCCCGAATACGGGAAGCTGTCGAACCAGCGGCTCGACGACGTGGAGGCACAGGGGCCGGCCGACGAGCGCGCCGAGAAGCGCAACGCGGCGGACTTCGCGCTGTGGAAGGCCGGCGGCGTCGACGCCGCGGCCGTCGAGGAGCACCGCGACGACGACCGCGACTACGAGGCCGGGTCGCCGACCGGCGAGACCTGGGAGTCGCCGTGGGGCGAGGGCCGGCCCGGCTGGCACATCGAGTGCTCGGCGATGTCGACGACCCACCTCGGGGAGACGCTCGACATCCACATGGGCGGCCGCGACCTCGTGTTCCCGCACCACGAAAACGAGATCGCCCAGAGCGAGGCGGCCACGGGCGAGCCGTTCGCCCGCTACTGGCTGCACGCGGACCTCTTCGAGATGGACGACGAGAAGATGTCCTCGAGCCTCGGCAACTTCATCCCCGTCCACGAGGCCGTCGACCGGTTCGGCACGGACCCGCTGCGGATGTTCTTCCTGTCGGCGTCGTACAACTCGACGCAGACCTACAGCGACGCCGCGATCGAGGAGGCCATCGAGCGCTGGGAGCGGCTGGAGACCGCCCACGACCGGGCGACCGACGCGCTGGCCAGCCCCGACGCCCGCACGACGGCCGACTCGGCGCTCGGCGACCGCGCCGACGAGGCCCGCGAGGCGTTCACCGGGGCGATGAACGACGACTTCAACACCCGGGAGGCGCTTGCGGCGCTGTTCGACCTCGCCGGCGCGGTCAACAGCCACCTCGACGACGCCGACGCCCACGACTACCGCGGGCTACGGGCGGCCGTCGAGACGTTCGAGGACCTCGGCGGGGGCGTCATGGGCTTCGACTTCGACGGCGACGCAGACGGCCGGGCGACGCTGGCCGACGAGCTGGTCGAGCTCGTCCTCGAGGTCCGCGAGGAGGAACGGGCGGCCGGCAACTACGAGCGCGCCGACGCCCTGCGGGACGACCTCGAGGCCCTCGGCGTCGAGGTCCAGGACACCGACGACGGCCCGACGTACAGCCTCTGAGGCGAGGCAACGGCGGCCGCGCCGCTCGTGCCGCCTGCGCCGCCCGTGCCGCTCGTTCCGCCCGTGCCGCTCGTGTCGCCCGCGCCGCGCCGCCGGTCCAAACGATAATGTGCGGTGGTATCGTACCACGTACAACGGATGCGCGTCGAACGGACGGACGGCCGGAGGGTCTCGGCATACGAGGAGTACATCGACGCCGAACGGCGCCGTCGCGTCCGGGAGACGGCGGCGGCGCTGGACCGTCGGGTCGCACACGTCAACTCGACGGCGAGCGGCGGCGGCGTCGCGGAGATGCTCGGCTCGCTCGTGCCGCTGCTGGACGACGCCGGCGTCGAGGCCGACTGGCTGGTGATGGACGCCCCGGAGGCGTTCTTCGACGTGACGAAGGCCATCCACAACGGCCTCCAGGGCGACGCGGACGCCCTCGACGACGGGATGACTGACACCTACCGGTCGGTGACCGTCGACGACGCCGAGTCGATGCCCGGCGGCTACGACGTGGCGGTGCTGCACGACCCCCAGACGCTGGGGATGGCGCCGACGCTGGCCGAGCGGTTCCCGGAGCTGACGCTCGTCTGGCGCTGTCACATCGACCTCACCGACGCCGCCCCGTCGGCGCTGGAGCTCGTCCGGTCGTACCTCGACGCCGTCGACCGGACGGTGGTGACGCTGCCGGAGTACGCCGACCCGCTCGGGGACGTTCCGACGACGACCATCCCGCCGGCCATCGACCCGCTGACGGCGAAGAACCGGCCGCTGTCGGCGCTTCCGGACCCGCCGGACGCCGCCGACCGGCCGTTCGACCCCGACCGGCCGCTGGTCGTGCAGGTCTCGCGGTTCGACCCCTGGAAGGACCCCCTCGGCGTCCTCGAGGTCCACCGGACCGTCGCCGACCGGGTCCCCGGCGCCCAGCTCGTCCTGGCCGGCGCGATGCCGGACGACGACCCCGAGGGCGAGGCGGTCTACCGCGAGGTGGCGGCGGCGGCCGACGACGACCCCGACGTCCACCTGCTGACCGACCTGCCGGACGCCGGAATCAACGCCCTGCAGCGGCGCGCCGACGTCGTCCTCCAGAAGTCGCTCCGGGAGGGGTTCGCCCTGACGGTCTCGGAGGCGCTGTGGAAGGAGACGCCGGTCGTCGGGACGACCGTCGGCGGCATCCCGCTGCAGGTCGAGGACGGCGAGAACGGCTTCCTCGAGGCACCAGACGACCTCGAGGCCGTCGCCGACGACGTCGTCGAGCTGCTCGAGTCGCCGTCGCTGCGACGGCGCTTCGGCGAGCGGGGCCGCGAGACGGTCCGCGAGCGGTTCCTGACGCCGCGGCTCCTCGCCGACCACCTCGAGCTGCTGGAGACGGCGTGACGGTCGCGCTCAGCCCCGGTCGGCGGCCGGGTCGGAGACGCAGCGGGCCGTCACGACGAGCGACTCCCCGGCCGGCACCTCGTAGGCGACGCGGACGTCCTGTCGGTCGCCGTCGACCCGGCGCCAGACGACCTCGCCGCCGTCGACGCGGACGCCCGGACAGGCCGCAAGCGGCAGCGTCACGGCGCCGGCGAAGTCCCGCGCCAGGCCGTTGTCGATTCGCACCCGCCGGCAGCGGTCGGTCGCGGTGACCGTCTCGGCGTCGAGCCGGTAGGACGGCGTCGAGTAGAGCCCGAGGTCGGCGTTTTCGGCGCTCCAGCGCCCCGGCTCCAGCGGTCGGTCGGCGAGGAAGTCGTCGGTCGCCGGGTAGCCGAACGTCCGCGGGTCCAGCGGCTCCCCGTCCCGACCCACCTCGACGGTCCGCCACCCCCAGTACTGGGTCGTCCCGGAGGCGGCGGTCGTCGCCTCGAGGAACAGCGGGCCGTCGCCCTCAGCGAGAATCTCGCGCTTCCGCGCCGCCGGCGTCCCCAGCAGCTCGCCGTCGGGGTCGACGTGTTCGAGCCCGGTGCCGGTCGTCGCGACGACGGTGTCGTCGCCGTGGTAGCGGGCGACCCGGTCGCGGTGGGCGTGGCCCGACAGGTGCAGCGTGACGCCGACCTCCGCGAGCAGGTTCCGGACCGCGACCCGGTTGTCGCCGACCCAGCCGCCGCCGGAGCGGGTCACCCCGCGGGCGGCCTGCTCGGCGCCCGGCACCCCGTCGGTCGTCCGGGTGGCCGCGTTGCCCTCCGTCTGCCGCCAGGAGGGGTTGTGGTGGGACAGCGTCACGACCGTTCCGTCGGGGTTGGACTCTCGCCACGACCGCAGGTCCGCTTCCAGCCACGCGAGCTGCGGGTCCCGGACCTGCCCGCCCCACGTCGAGGGGATCGCCGACGGCGCCGTCCGGTCCAGCGCCGGCCAGTCGTAGGAGTCGACTGAGACGAAGTGCAGGTCCGGCCGGATGTCGACGCTGTAGTGCCACGGCGCGAAGTACCGCCGGTACAGCTCCTTGCCGTCGATCCCCGCCCCCGGCGTGACGTAGCCGTCGTGGTTGCCGAGCGTGAGGAACGTCGGCGCGTTCAGGCCGTTCAGCACGCGGTAGGCGTCCTCGTACTCCTGGTAGTAGTCCGCCGACCCGAAGGCGAGGTCGCCGATGACGAACACGAGGTCGGGGTCCTGGGCGTTCAGCTCGGCGACGGCCCGCCGGAAGGCGCCCCAGCGGTCGGTCCCCGTCCCGACCGTCTCCCGGGTGCGGAACAGGAACGGCTCGGGGTCCCGCCGCTCGACGGCCTCCCGGCCGCCGTCCTGGAGCGGCCGCGGGTCGCCGACGTGGGGGTCGCCGACGACGGCCACCTGCGGCCGGTCGGGGAACGGGTCGCGGACGTCCACGGCCCGCGGCTGGCCGTCGACCGTCCCGTCGACGCTCACCCGGAGGTCGTAGAGCCCCTCGGTGAACCGCCGGTCCGTCCCGGGCACCTCGAACCGGGCGACGGCGTACGTCTCGCCGTCCCAGACCCGGCTCGATTCGGTCGTCACCTCCTCGAGCGTCGGCTCCGTCGCCGGGGTCGCGGTGCCGGCCGACGGGGTCAGCGTCGCCGACACGTCCCCGGGGTCGTCGGCGTCGAGTTCCACCCGGAGCGTCTCGCCCGGCTCGACGACCGCCGGCACCCCGACCAGCGGGTACCGGACCGTCTCGATCCGCCGTCCCACCTCGCCGAAGACGCTCGGCGCCGACTCGACCGCGTCGCTGACCGGGTCGGCCGCGGCCCGTCCCGCCGCCGAGGCCAGCCCCGCTCCCAGCCCCCGGAGTACCGTCCGTCTGCTCGGCCGCCACTGCCGGCTCATACCCGCCCGTTGACACCGACGCCGTCAAAGCCTGCTGCCGGCAGACTCCGAGGGATTAAGACGAACGTAGCCCTCGATAGCGGTACGTACCGTGGCATGCCAAGCCACGGCAACATGACGGCCAGATGACTTATTACGGCGGCGGCGGTACGGCCGGCCATGAGACGACGAGCGGTACTCGCGAGCGTTCCGGGTGTGCTGCTGCTCGGTGGGTGTACGGGACTCCTCGGCGGCGAGACAGAGTTCGAGGCCGAACGCGGCGTCGTCTCCGGGTCGGCCCGCTCGGAGACCGGCTACGACGAGGCCAACCGCTCGGAGGACACCATCGAACGGGAGTTCGAGGGCGTCGACGCAACCGTCGTGGTGATCAACAAGGTCACCGAGTACTCCAAGTCGGTGCAGGTGCCGCTCGTCGTCGACGGCGAGCTCGCCCGCTTCACCGTCCTCACGTCGCCGGGCATCACCGTCGTGCCGGGCGAGCCGGCCAACCCCATCGCGGACATGAGCAACGACGACCTCGCGATGCGGGTCCAGGAGCAGTACGACACCATCGAGAACGTCGAGCGGCTCGACGAGCGGGAGGCCGACCTCCTGGGGGAGACGACGACGGTGACCCGGTACCGGGCCGACGCCGAGACGGAGGGGAAGTCGACGGAGGTGAACCTCCACATCGCGCAGGGCCGCAGCGAGCGCTCCGACGGCGACCCGGACTTCGTCGTGACGGTCGGCGTCCACCCCTCCGACATCGACGAGAGCGACGACATCGACCGGATGATGGGTGGCGTCGAGCATCCGGCGTAGCCGGGTAGCTACACCGCCAGCGGGACGAGCAGCACGCCCATCAGGGAGGCACGACGGGCCCGGAACCGCGCGGGGACGAGGCCGACGACTGCCGCCGCGAGGTAGACGACGACGCCGGCCCGGCCGGCGAAGGCGTACGACAGCCCGGCCAGCCCCGCGAGCACGGCGACGGACAGCCGCGTCGCGTCCAGTCGGCCGACGACGGCCAGGTAGCGGTCGCCGAGGGTGACGACGAGACAGAAGCCGGCGGCCGCGGCGACGGCGACGGCCGCCAGCAGGTGCGGCAGCGACGGCGGCGCGCCGACCGACTCGACGGCCACCAGCACGCCCGTCCGGGGGGCACCGAGCGCGACGAGGGCGAACAGCGCGAAGATGGTGTTCGAGGTGTTGACCCCGGAGGTGGCGACGACGAACCCGCGGGCGCCGTACCGGCCGGAGACGGCCAGGAGTGCGGCCGTCGCGGCGACGGCGCTGGAGACCGCCGGCACGTAGCCGACGACGGCGCCGGCGACGGTACCGACGCCCGTCAGCCCGCCGACCTCGCGGCGGGAGACGGCGAGGACGGGGTCGTCCTGCGGCGGGACGCCCTCGCCGCCGAG
>JAHENN010000192.1 GCA_018609665.1 Haloarculaceae archaeon
CCGCTCGTCGCGGCGGACACGGCGACGAACGCCGTCGGCTTCGGCGCGATGTTCGTCGAGGACGACAGCTACGAGAAGTGGGACTACGGCAGCGAGGAGTTCGTCCTCAACGTCTGGGACGCGACGGTCGGCGACGCGACCGACGGCACCGCGACCGTGCTGTGGGACGAGGGCCACGGCCAGTTCTACGACCTCGCGAGCTTTGGCGACTTCGAGGGGTACGCGGAGTCCCACGGCTACGACGTCCGGGCGACCTCGAACATCGAGTCGGACCTCTCGAGTGCCGATGCCGCCGTGATCACCTCGCCGTCCGACTCGTTCAGCAGTTCCGAGAAACAGGCGCTGAACGACTTTGTGGCCGACGGCGGCGGGCTGTTCCTCCACGACCAGGCCGACTTCAACGACTTCGACGAGACGGCCAACCTCGACGACCTCGCCTCGGCGCTCGACCTGGCCTTCCGGTTCAACGACGACCAGGTCGAAGACGAGTTCAACAACGACGGCGAGGTCTTCGTCCCGACCACCGACGCGTTCAACGACGACGCGTTCGACTACTTCGGCGGCCGGGACGACCGCGGCCTCGGGCTGGACCCGGACGCCACCTACGTGACCGACGTCGAGGCGGTGACCGACGGCGACACCGTCGACGTCACGTTGAACGACCGCGAGGAGAGCATCCGCGTGCTCGGCATCGACACGCCGGAGACCTCCGGCAACAGCCGGTTCGAGCGCGTCCAGGAGTGGGAGGGCATCGAGGACGTCGAATACCTCGGCGACGAGGGCGACGCAGCGACCGACTACGCCAGAGGGGAACTCGCCGACGAGGAGGTGGCGGTGTTCTTCGACGAGAACGAACCCGTCCGCGACGTCTTCGGCCGGGTGCTCGCGTACATCCGCTACGACCGCAGCGGCGACGGGAGCCGGGACACCCTCTACAACCGGCAGGTCATCGCGGAGGGCCACTCCCGGGTCTACGACTCGACGCTGGCGCGGCACGACGAGCTCCTCGCCGCCGAGACGGCCGCCCGCGACGCCGGCAGGCAGGTCTGGCAGGAGAGCGACCCGGCGAACTCCACGGAAATCCGTGACCGGGACGTCGAGGAGCTGTTCCTGCCGGTCGGCTCCAGCGTCGTCTCGACGGACGGCGCCGTGAGCGACGACCGGGTACCCGTCTACGCCGAGCCGACCGCCGAGCAGAACGGCGACGACACCTACGGCGGCACGACGACCGACATCCCGACGGTCGCACTCGACGAGAACAACGGCGTCGCGGTGTTCGGGAGCCCGCTCGTCGACGAGAGCTACGAGCCGGACGAGAACGACGACGGGTACGACGCCTCGGCGTACGAGAACTTCGTCTTCCTGACGAACGTCATCGACGCCCTGGCCGACGGCGACTCGCCGTCCGGTGCGGTGCTCATCGACGGCGGCCACGGGCAGTTCGCCGCCGACTACGCCCTGTCGGCGGAGGACGCCGCCTACTACCTCCGGTACCTCGAGGGCCAGGACGGCATCGAGTTCCAGGGGATCAACGACGTCGCGGCGAACCTCGACGCGAGCGAAACGAGAGCGGTCGTCGTCACCGCGCCGGCCGAGGCGTACACCGACGCCGAACTCGACGCGCTCGCGAGCTTCCGCGACGACGGCGGCGCGGTCGTGCTGATGAACGGCGGGAACCCGCTGCCGGCGGCCCGCGAGAACCTCAACGCCGTCGCCGAGGCGCTCGGGACGGACCTGCGGGCCAACGACGACATCGTCGTCGACAGCACGAACAACGAGAACGCCGACGAGGAGGTGCCGACGACCTCGAACTTCGACGGGTCGTTCGACCTCTACTCGGCGTACTCGTAGCGACCGACGGGCCGGCCGCTCCGGTAACCGCGGCGGCGCCGACCACCCGTCCGCTCCGGTGACTGGGCGCCGGCCGCTCCGGTGACCGGGCGCCGGCCGGGATGGAGTGCGTCTAAATCCCCGGCGGCCGTACCCGCGGGCATGAGCGAGTTCGAGGTCGCGCTGGACTGGACGCCGAACACGAACCACGCGGGCATCTACCTCGCGGCGGCGGAGGGCTACTACGAGGCGGCGGGGCTGGACGTGACGGTCCGGTCGCCGGCCGACGACGGCTACGAGACGACGCCGGCAAAGCGGGTCGCGACCGGCGAGTCGACCGTCGCCATCGCCCCCTCCGAGAGCGCCATCAGCTACAACACCCATCCGGACTACCCGTCGCTGCGGGCCGTCGCCGCCGTCTGCCAGCGGGACACCAGCGCCGTCGTCGCCCTCGGCGACGGCGATATCGAGCGGCCGGCGGACCTCGACGGCCGGACCTACGCCTCCTACGGCGCCCGCTTCGAGGACGACATCGTCCGGCAACTGGTGCGGAACGACGGCGGCGACGGCGACGTCGAGGTCGTCACGCCGCCGAAGCTCGGCATCTGGAACACGCTGCTGGAGGGCGAGGCCGACGCGACCTGGGTGTTCATGCCGTGGGAGGGGCTGCTGGCCGAGCGGGACGGCGTCTCGCTGACGCCGTTCTACCTCGACGACTACGACGTCCCGTACGGCTACACGCCGACGCTGCTGGCGCGGCCGGAGTCGATCGACGCCGACGCCGACCGGCTGGCGGCGTTCCTGTCGGCGACCGGCCGGGGCTACCGCGAGGCCGCCGCCGACCCGGAGGCCGCCGCCGAGGTGCTGTACCGCGACGCCGAGGGGCCGAACCTCGACGACCGGGAGTTCCTCGCCGAGAGCGCCCGCCGGCTCGCCGACGCCTTCCTCACCGACGACGGCGAGTGGGGCCGGATGCGCCGGCGGCGGTGGGCGGCGTTCGTCGACTGGCTCGCCGGCGAGGAGATCCTCACCTCCCTGGCGGGCGACCACATCCCCGCCGCGGAGCTGGACGTCGACGCGCTGTTCACGACCGACCCGCTGGACGCGTGACCCGGCGCCGCCGCGCTCGCGGCGTCTCGTCGCCGACCCTCCGGACGACCGCCCGCGTCGCTGTCCGCGACGGGCGGCTGCCGTCAGTCGAACATCCCGGTCGACATGTACCGCTCCCCGGAGTCCCAGAAGACGGTGACGACGAGCGGACACTCCGGGGGAATCGGGTCGCGGGCCGGCGGGTCGTCGTCGAGGATGCCGACGTCGTTGTCGGGCGCCGGCGCCTCGGCGTCGACGCCGCGCTCCTCGACGAGCCGGGCGGCGACCCGGCGGGCGGCGACCAGCGACGCCGCCGACGACTGGCCGACGAGGATGCCCTCCTCGCGGGCGAGCCGGCGGGCGGCCGCCTCGGCGGTCTCGAGGTCGACCGTCTCGACGCCGTCGAGCAGCTCGCGGTCGAGGTTCGGCGGCACGAACCCCGGTCCCATCCCCTGGAAGCCGTCGTCGCCGGCCTCGCCGTCGCTGAGGACGGCGTTCGTCTCTGGCTCGACGGCGACGACCTCCAGCTCCGGGAACGCGTCCCGGAGCCGGCGGCCGACGCCGGAGACGGTCCCGCCGGTGCCGCTGCCGGCCACCAGGGCGTCGACCGTCCGGTCGCCGACCTGCTCGAGGATCTCGGGGCCGGTCGTCCGGTAGTGGGCCTCGGGGTTCGCCGGGTTGTCGAACTGGCCGACCTGGACGGCGCCGTCGGCCGCCGCCAGCTCGTCGGCGCGCTCCCTGGCCGCCGAGATGCCGCCCTCGACCAGCTCCAGGTCCGCGCCGTAGGCCCGCATGAGCCGGCGCCGCTCGGGTGACTTCGAGGCCGGCATCACGACCGTGATGTCGTACCCCTTGGCGGCGGCGACCATCGACAGCCCGATGCCGGTGTTGCCGGAGGTGGGCTCGACGATGCGGTCGCCGGGGCCGAGTTCGCCGGCCCGCTCTGCGGCCTCGACCATCGCCACCGCCGGGCGGTCCTTCGCGGAGCCGCCGGGGTTCCACGACTCCACCTTCGCGGCCACCACCGACCCCTCGGGGGATTCGACCTGCACCAGCGGCGAGCCGAGGGTCCCGAGGATGCCACGTCGCATTGCCGGCCGTAATGTACGGCGGTACAAAACCCCGCTGGAGGCGGGCGGGGATGCCGCGGCCGACGCGGGGGACGACAGCTTTACCCCGAGCGGCCGACCGGTCGTGGACATGGACCTCGGGGTGGCCGAGGCGACGCGGCGGCGGCTCGGCGTCGACACCCGTGCGCTGGCGGCCTTCCGCGTCGCGGTCGGCTGTCTCCTCCTCGCCGACCTGGCCTACCGGGCGCGGAGCCTGCGGGCCTTCTACACCGACGCCGGCGCCGTGCCGCGGTCGCTGGCCGCCGCCCTCTACCCGACGCTGTCGTCGCTGTCGCTGCACGCGCTGTCGGGGACCGCCCGGTTCCAGCGGCTCCTCTTCGCCGTCGCCGCCGTTCTCGCGGTCCTGCTGGTCGTCGGCTACCGCACCCGGCTCGTCGCCGCCGGCTCGTGGCTCCTGCTCGCGTCGCTGCAGTTCCGCAACTACCTCGTGCTCAACGGCGGCGACACCGTCCTGCTGGTGGCGCTGTTCCTCGGGCTGTTCCTGCCGCTCGGCGAGCGGTGGTCCGTCGACGCCGTCGCCGCCGACCGGGCGCCGCGCCGCCGGGTCGCCGGCTTCGCCGCCGCCGCGCTGCTGTCGCAGGTGGTCTGCGTCTACGCGACCAACGCGGTGTTCAAGCTCCGCAGCGACGTCTGGACGGCCGGCGTCGCCGTCCGGTACGTCTTCGCGCTGGACCGGTTCACGGTCCGGCTCGGCGACCTCCTCGCGGCGTTTCCGGCGCTGCTGACGGCGGTCAACTGGGCGTGGCTCGGCCTGCTCGTCGCCTCGCCGCTGCTGGTCGTCGCCGCCGACCGCGGCCGGACCGCGCTGGTCGCCGCCTTCGCCGCCGCCCACGTCGGCATGTACCTGACGATGGACCTCGGCTTCTTCCCGCACGCCATGCTGGCCTGTCTCCTCCTCTTCCTGCCGTCGCCGGTCTGGGACCGCCTCGAGACGGCCGTCGGGCCGACGGCCGCGGCGCTCCGCCGGCGGGTCGACAGCTCCCGGTTCGTCCACGCCGGGCCGCTCCTGCCGGCCCGACCCCGCCGGGTCGCCGCCCGCCTCGTCCCCGCCGTGACGGCGACGGTGCTCGTCGGGGGACTGCTGTGGCAGGCGGGCGCGGTCGGGGCGGCCCCCTCGCCGGAGCCGGCGCCGGTCGACCCCGCCGAGCACAGCTGGAAGCTGTTCGCGCCGACCCTGCCGGCGACGGACGGCTGGTTCGTCGTCACCGGCCGTCTCGCCTCCGGCGCGACGGTCGACCTCTACCCCCACGCGAACACCAGCCGGGACCGACCGCCCGACGTCGCGGCGACGTACCCCGGCACCCGCTGGCGAAAGTACCTCACGGCGGTCCGCGCCGACGACCGCGCCCGCCGGGCGTTCGCCGACTACCTCTGTCGTCGGGGAACGGCCCGCCACGGCGCCGCCGTCGAGACGGTCGCCGTCGACTACGTCCGCGTGCCGGTTCGTCCCGACGACCCCGCGACGACGGAGCGGGTCGAACTCGGGCGCTACCGCTGTGAGTCGCCGACGGGAGATTGAAGCCGCCCGAGGTCGACGGACACGCATGGTCGATACGTCCCCGCCCGGTGCCGTCGTCCCCGACGACGTGGGCCACCCCTTCGACGCCGTCGCCGAGGCGATGCGGGAGTGGCTCGGCGACGACGCGACGGGCCACGACCTCGCCCACGCCTGGCGGGTGTTCCGGGTCGCGACCGACCTCGCAGCCGAACGCCCGGCGGCCGACCGCGAGGTGGTCGGGGTGGCCGCCCTGGTCCACGACGTCCACCGCGCGATGGGCGCCGAGCGCGGCGAGTACGTCCACCCCGAGGAGTCCCTCGAGGAGGTCGAGTCGGTGCTCGCCGCGGCGTCGTTTCCGGCGACGAAACGGGACGCCGTGCTGCACTGCGTGGCGCTCCACGAGGAGTATGCCTTCCGCGGCGACCGCCGCGAGGGCGACCGAATCGAGGTCGAACTCCTCCGGGACGCCGACAACCTCGACGCGATGGGCGCGGTCGGCGTCGCCCGCTGTTTCGCCTACGCCGGCGCCCACGGCAACCCCATGTGGGCCGACGACGGCTCCTCGGCGGTCGAACACTTCGAGGCAAAGCTGCTCGAGCTCCGCGAGGAGATGCACACCGACGCCGCCCGCGAACTGGCCGAGGAGCGGCACGCCTTCCTCGAACGGTTTCTCGAGCGGTTCCGTGCGGAGTGGTTCGGCCGGGCGTGACCGCCCGCGGCGACGGTCGACGGTGACGCTACGACGCCGGACGGCGCCGCCGGCCGTGAGACCGCTCAGCTGATGGTCGGTCCGTCGTCGTCGGCGACGCCGGGAATCTCGACTTCGATCTCCAGCTCCGTCTCGCCGGTGCCCTCGAAGTCGACCTCCAGCTCGACCGGCTCGCCGAAGGCGAAGGGCAGCTCCCAGCCCTCCTCCTCGTCGGTGACCGTCAGCTCCCCGTCCGACCGGAGCTGCTCGCCCAGCTGGACGAGGAGTTCGCCCGCGTCGTCGGCCGTCAGGCGGTACTCGCGCTCGAAGTCCCGGCCCTGCCGGATGACGGTCAGTTCCTCCTCCGCGTCGGCCGTGTCGAGTTCTCCGGACATACGATGTAGTTAGGCCCGCCGAAGGAAATGAATCCGTCGGAGTGTGCCGTCGCGCCCGTCGCGTTCGTTACATCTACTGCATCGTGACCCGACACTCCGGCGGTTCCGGCCGAATTGCGCCGAGCCGTCCGATCGGTCGTACGTGTCAGGTGGGTGGTTCGTCGGGGGAGGGGGGCGGTGAAACGAACCGTCGATCACCTCGAAAGCCCTCGCCCGTTCGGTCCGCCGAGAAATCGGCTCCCTGCCCGGCGGTTCCTGACGGACCGAACGGGCGAGCGGCGGTCGGGGCGCCGCGATGGCCTTCGAGGCGTGCAGTTCGTCGCAGAGCGGTCCAGCGCGAACCACCCGTACCACGCGCAGATTCGACGGACCGACGGAATCGATTCGGCATCGACTTCGACGAGACGGACCCGTGGCGCCGCAACGAACGCATCAGGCCACCCTGCACTCTCGCGGTTCCACCACGCCACGGGGCCGTGCCGAAGCGGTCAGTCGTCGGCCAGCCCGGCCTCGGCGCCGTCGATGTCGGGACGTGCGACCTCGCGGTCGGTCGCCTCGCCGTCGATGTCGTAGGGGTATTCGCCGGTGACACAGCCCAGACAGAGGTCGGTCCTCGACTCCTCGAGGGCGTCGGCGACGGCGTCGACCGACAGATACGACAGCGAGTCGGCGCCGATCTCCGCGCCGATCTCCTCGACGTCGCGGCCGGCGGCGATGAGCTCCTCGCGGGAGGCCATGTCGATGCCCATGTAGCAGGGCGCGGCGATGGGCGGGGCGCCGATGCGCATGTGGACCGCCTCGGCGCCGGCCTCCTTCAGCAGCTCGATTAGCTGCGTCGACGTGGTGCCGCGGACGATGGAGTCGTCGATGACGGTAACGGTCCGGCCCTCGATGACGTCCTTGATCGGGTTGAGCTTCAGCCGGACGGCCCGCTCGCGGGCGTCCTGGGTCGGCATGATGAACGTGCGGCCGACGTAGCGGTTCTTCATCAGCCCCTCGGCGAACTCGACGTCGGCGCCGTCGTCCTGGGCGGCGTCGGCGTAGCCGGAGGCGAAGGCCCGCCCGGAGTCCGGCACCGGCAGGACGACGTCGGTGTCGACGCCGCTTTCCGCCCAGAGCTTCCGGCCCAGCTCCCGGCGGACGTCGTAGACGAGGCTGCCGTCGATGCGGGAGTCCGGCCGGGCGAAGTAGACGTGTTCGAAGAAGCAGTGGGCGGTGTCGTCGGTCTCGACCAGCTGGTAGCTGTCGAAGCCGTCGCCGTCCGGCCGGAGGACGACCAGCTCGCCCGGCTCGACGTCCCGCACCAGCTCGCCGTCGAGGACGTCGATGGCCGCCGACTCGGAGGCGATGATGTAGCCGTCGTCGAGCTCGCCGATGCAGAGCGGCCGGTTGCCCTGCGGGTCCCGGACGCCGAGGACGGTGTCGTCGTGGGTGATGGTCAGCGAGTAGGAGCCGTGAATCCGGCCCATCGTCCGCTTGACCGCCCGCACGAGGTCGGCCTCCAGCAGGTTGCGCGCGAGCTCGTGGGCGATGACCTCGGTGTCGCCGTCGCTGGTGAAGGCGTGGCCCTTCGCGGCCAGCTCCTCCCGCAGTTCGGCGGTGTTGACGAGGTTGCCGTTGTGGCTCAGCCCCAGCGAGCCGGACTTGAACGACACCGAGAAGGGCTGTGCACAGCAGGAGTCGACGCTGCCGGCGGTCGGGTACCGGACGTGGCCGATCCCGTTGGAGCCGTTCAGCGCCTCCACGTCACCGGCGTCGAAGGCGTCGCCGACGAGCCCCATCTCCACGTGGCTGTGCTGCTGGAAGCCGTCGTGGGTGACG
>JAHENN010000193.1 GCA_018609665.1 Haloarculaceae archaeon
ACTGCACGTCCTGACGGTCCCCGAGGCGGAGACGGAGGCGGCCGTCGCGGACGTCATCGAGGACGAGGCGACGCGGGTGCGGGCCGCGAGGATGGGCGTCGCCCGCGTCGAGGTGCGGAGCGAGCCGGGCGTCGTCAGCGTCCGCTACCTGCCGTAGGCCGCAGGTAGCCGAGCGGGTCGCCGCGCCGGAACTCGGCGTCGTCCGGGAGCGTCACCTCGACGAGTTCGCCGTCGACCGGCGCCGTGACGTCGATGCTGACCTTCTCGACCTGTATCTCGCAGAGAACGTCGCCGGCCTCGACGGTCGCGCCCTCCCGGACGAACCAGTTGGCGACGTAGCCCCCCTCCTCGTCGGCGTCGTCGGGCCAGACCGCCGCCGTGTCGACGGCGACCCGGTCGCCGGTCATTCGACGACGGTCTCGACGGCCGCCTCGATGTCGTCGGCGTCGGGCAGCACCTCGTCCTCCAGCGGCCGGGCATACGGGATGGGCACGTCCGGCAGGGCGACCCGCTCGACGGCCTCGAGCGCGTCGAGGTCCGACTCGGCGACGCTCGCGACTATCTCTCCGGTGACGCCGAACGAACGGTAGTCCTCGTCGACGACGACGAGGTGGCCGGTCTTGCGGACCGACTCGAGCACCGTCTCGGCGTCGAGCGGGACGAGCGTCCGGAGGTCGATCACCTCGGCGTCGATGCCGTCGTCGACCAGCGACGCGGCAGCGTCGAGCGCCCGGTGGACGTGCAGCCCCAGCGTGACGACCGTCACGTCCGACCCCTCGCGTTTCACGTCGGCCTCGCCGAAGGGGACCGTGTACGGCTCCTCGGGGACGGCCCTCTTCGGGCCGTCCGGAGCCGGCATCCAGCCGATGCCCATCAGCCGCTTGTGGAACATGTAGACGACGGGGTCGTCGTCGCGGACGGCCGCGTGCATCAGTCCCTTGGCGTCGCGGGCGGTGCTCGGGACGACCATCTTCATGCCGGGGAGGTGGGCGAAGGTGCCGTACAACGTTTGAGAGTGCTGGGCGGCGTCGTTGTACCCGCCGCCGACGGCCGTCATCAGCACCATCGGGACGTTCACCGCCCCGCCGGACATGTAGGTGTTCTTCGCCATCTGGTTGTAGATCTGGTCCATGCAGACGCCAAAGAAGTCGGCGAACATCAGCTCGACAATCGGGCGCATCCCCGCCTGTGCGGCGCCGACGCCGGCGCCGACGAACGACGTCTCGCTTATCGGGACGTCCATCACCCGGTCGTGGCCGAACTCCTCGAGCAGGCCCTCGGTGGAATCGAAGATGCCGCCGTAGTCGGCGACGTCCTCGCCCATCACGAACACCTCCTCGTCGTCGCGCATCTCGGTCGCGATGGCCTCGACCATCGCCCGGCTCATGGTCAGTTCCCGGGGCGTCTGTTCGGGTTCGGTCGCCTCTGCCATCAGTCGTCACCCCCCGTCTCCGCGGCGGCCGGACCAGCCGGCGAGTCCACGAAGACGTCGTCGTGGGCGGCCCCGGGGGCCGGCTTCGGCTGCTCTTTCGCCCACTCGATGGCCTCCTCGACGCGGTCGGTCGCCAGCTCGCGGAGCGTCTCGATGCGGTCGTCGGTGATCCCCTCCGCGCGGAGCCGCTCCTCGGTCCGCGGAATGGGGTCGAGGCGGTCCAGCCGCTCTATTTCCTCGTCCGGCCGGTAGCCCTGTGCGTCGCCCATGAAGTGGCCCATCCGCCGGTGGACCTGCACCTCGATGAGCGAGGGGCCGTTGCCGGCGCGGGCGCGGCCGACCGCCCGCTCGGCGGCCTCGTACACCGCCACGGGGTCGTTGTGGTCGACCCGCTCGCCCGGCATGTCGAAGCCGTCCGCCCGCCGTGAGCCGTCGGCGACGTCGGTCACCCGCTCCTTGGGCATGCTGATGGCCCAGTCGTTGTCCTCGACGACGAACACCACCGGCAGGTCGCGGACCGACGCGAGGTTGAGCGACTCGAGGAAGCCGCCCTGCTCGAGGGCGCCCTCGCCGAGGTAGCTGACCGCCACGGCGTCGGTGTTGCGCTTGTCGGCGGCCATCGCCGCGCCGACGGCGGGCGGACAGCCCTCGGCGATGATGCCGCTGCAGGCGAAGTTCACGTCCGGGTCGAACAGGTGCATGTGGCCGCCCTTGCCGCCGGAGAGGCCCGCCTCCCGGCCGAATATCTCCGCCGTCATCCGCTTGAGGTCGACGCCCTTGGCGATGGCGACGTGGTGCGGCCGGTGCGGTGCCGTCACCGTGTCGTCGTCGTCGAGGTGCTGACAGACCCCGACGGCCGCCGGCTCGTGGCCCGCGGCGAGATGCAGTTCGCCCGGAATCGGCCCCGCCGAGATGTCGAACTTCGGCTGTTTGCCCTCCAGATACTCCTCCTGTAACCGCTCCTCGTAGTGACGAGCGGTCACCATGTCGCCGTACATCTCCTCCAGTTCCGTACTATGTGGCATGGTACCTCTCCACAGGATACTGTGGTATCGTTCACAATAAACGTTCCTGGAAACATGACGTCCAGACTGGCTCGCACGGTCCGTCGCGTCCGCAGCCGGCCGACGCCGCCGGGGTGGCGTGGAGACCGCAGTCAGGCCGGCCGCGGCCGCTCGCCGAGGATCTCGACCGTGTCGCCGGCGCGGAGCTCCCGGCCGGCGGTCGACTCGGGCACGAACGTGTTGACCATCAGCCGGAAGTGGCCCTCGTCGAACCACGCCTCGTCGGCCCACTCCGGCAGCGTCGCGCGCCGCCGCTCGAGGAACCGCTCGCGGAAGCCGGGCGTCGGCTCGCCCGTCTCCGGGTCCCGGGTCGGGACGGCGCACCGCCGGCAGGGGTTGGCGCCGAGGAACTCGGCGTCGCCGACCCGGAAGGCGACGGTCGACTCGCGGTCGGCGTAGAGGCGGTCCTCCCAGAACGGCTCGACGCCGCCGACGACGAGGTTCGGGCGGAGCCGCCGCTCCATCTCGGCGGCGTCGACGCCGTCGAACCAGCCGGCGACCGCCTCCAGGGTCGCCTCGGCGATGACGGTCGGCCCCGCGGCCGCGGCGTCGTCGGGGAAGCCGCCGCGCTCGTCGCGCCGCAGCTCGACGCCTCGGCCGAAGAAGTCGCTCAGCCACGCCTCGAGCGCGTCGCGGTCCTCGAGGTCGAAGGCGACGGGGTCGCCGTCGTCGCCCCGCAGCGTCAGCCGGCCGCCCTTCGGGTCGAACCACGACCGCAGCTCGTGAACCCGGGGCTCGTTCTTGCCGTTGACGTAGGCCCCGTCGGCGTCGACGACCGCGAACTCGCGGTCGTGTTCCAGCCCGCCGTCGGGCCGGACCGTCGTCCGCTCGACGGCGTGGGGGTCCAGCGACTTCACCGGGTAGACGATGATGCGCTCCAGCCGTGGCGTCGCCATCGTCGGAGCCGTCGGCCGGAGCCGGCATTAACCGTTCGGGACGCGGCGTCGAAAAAGCGGCGGTCAGCCGGTCACGCCGTCGGGGCGGCGCGGGCCGGCTCCGCGTCGACGCCGGGGGTCTCGAAGGTCGCCGACAGGAACGCCGGCAGGTCGTCCGGGACCCGGGCGGTGACGAGCGGCCCGTCGACGACGGCCGGCTCGTCGACGAACGTCGCGCCGGCGTTCTCGATGTCGACCGCAAGCGCCGGGTAGCCGGTCACCTCGCGGCCCTCCAGAACGTCGGCGCTGGCCAGCAGCTGCGGGCCGTGGCAGATGGCCGCCACGGGGACTCGGCCGCGACGAACGCCGACACGACGTCGGCCGCCGCCGGCGCCTTGGTCCGCAGCGCTTCGGGGGCGCCGCCGCCCGGGATCGCGAGCAGGTCGCAGTCCTCGGCGAACGCCGCGGGGTCGCGGTCCTCGACCGCGAGGTCGGCGTCGAACTCGTAGCCGTACTCGCTCGTGACCGGCTCGCCGTCGGGGGTCGCCACGTCGACGTCGAATCCGGCCTCCCGGAGCCGGTAGAACGGGTGGCCGAACTCGCTGTCCTCGAAGCCGTCGGCGGTGACGATGAGCCCCTGCGCGGCTCGGCGGGTGGCCGACGAGCGGTTCTATATGAACGCTTCGGTTCGGCGCGAACCGCCGGCGGGCACCGTTTCGACGCGCGAACGACAACCCTTATTCGCGGGGGCCGCACACCGGAGTCCATGAATCGGTCGGTGCTGCAGGTCGAATACTCGGACTACACCAACCGCCAGCTGGTGGTGGTCCCGCTGGCGCTGCTGGCGGTGTCGGCGGTGGTGCTCGCCGCCGCGACGGTGCTGGTCGGGGCGCCGGTGCCGCTCGGCATCGAGTTCACCGGCGGAACGGAGCTGCGGGTCGTCACGGGCGACTCCCCCGAAGAAATCCGAACGACATTCGACGAGAACGTCGAGTCGGTGACACCCATCGCCGGGCAGTCGGACACCTACCGGCTGACCTTCCAGGCCGACGACGCCGGCCCCCTCCAGGAGCAGGCCGAGGCGGCCGGCTACGAGATAGAGTCCATCGGCGAACGGTCGGCCAGCTTCGCCGCCGACACCCAGCAGCAGGCCATCGTCGGGCTGTTGATTGCCTTCGCGGGCATGGCCGTACTCGTCTTTCTGATGTTCCGGACGTTCATCCCCTCGGTCGCCGTGGTGGCGTCGGCGTTCTCCGACATCGTGATTCCGCTGGCGCTGATGCGGCTGTTCGACATCGAGCTGTCGCTGGGGACGGTCGCGGCGCTGCTGATGCTGATCGGGTACTCCGTGGACTCCGACCTGCTGCTGAACAACCACGTGCTCCGCCGCCAGGGCGGGTTCTACGAGTCGACGTTCCGGGCGATGCGGACCGGGGTGACGATGACCATCACCTCCATCGCCGCGATGGTCGTGATGGCCGTCGTCGCGACCGTTCTCGGCATCCCGCTGCTGCCTGAGGTCGGTATCGTGCTGGTGTTCGGCCTCACGGCAGACCTGATGAACACCTACCTGTTGAACGTGAGCCTGCTGCGGTACTACAAATACGAGGCGGTCGGGATATGAACCTGCGAATACGAGAGAACTGGCGGATGTGGCTGCTCGTCGTCTTCGTCGTCGTCAGCACCGTCGCCATCTTCGCGCCGGTGGGCGGCGGCAGCGGCGCGCCCGCAGGCGGTAACACGACGAACGACGCGGGCGTCCCTCAGTCGACCACGTCACAGTACACCAACCTCCGGTTCGGCCTCAGGCTGTCCGGCGGCACCGAGGTGCAGGCGCCGCTTGTCGGGATGACCGCGGAGAACCAGCAGTTCGACCGCGAGGAGGTCGACGAGATACGGTCGACGGTCGAAAACGAACTCGACCTGGGTCCGGGCGACGTCCGGGCCAGCCCACGGGACGGCACCGTCGAGGTGTTCGCCGACCGGTTCGTCGGCAACGTCACCCAGGCGGAGTTCGCCGCCGCCCTGCAGGCGGCCGGTCTCTCGGCGAGCGAGGACGACATCCGGATGGGCGTCACCGCCTCCACCCGCGAGGACGCCGTGGAGACGCTCAGCGACCGTATCGACCGGAGCGGCCTCAGCGGCGGAACCGTAACACAGCGGACCTCGCCGGGCGGCCAGCGGTTCATCTCCGTCGAGGTTCCCGGCGCCAGCCGCCAGCAGGTCATCGACTTCATCGGCGAGCGGGGCCAGGTCGAGACCGTCGCGCTGTATCCGGTCGAGACCGACAACGGCACCGAATACCGCACCACCACCGTGTCAACTCAGGAGGACATCCGGGAGGTCGGCAACGCACAGCGGGCCACGAACAACAACCCCCAGCCGTCCGTCTCGGTCACGCTGACCGACGCCGCCGCCGCCGAGTTCCAGTCGGACATGCAGGAGTTCGGCTTCGCACAGCAGGGCGGAACGCGGTGTTCGGAGTACGACCGCGGCCTGTCTCTGGAAGAAAACGTCGCACAGCTCGAGGAGTCCGGCGTCGAGAACCGGTGTCTGCTGACCGTCAGGGACGGCGAGGTGGTGTTCGCCGCGCGCGTCGTCCCCGGGCTCGCGGAGAGCTTCCGGACCGGCGAGTTCGAGCAGAACCCCATCTACCAGTCCAGCGCCGGCTCCTTCGAGGAGGTCCGCGAACTCGAGATCAACCTCAAGACGGGCGCACTGCCGACCGAACTCGACATCGCGGACCGGGGGCGGACGTCGTTCCTGCTACCGAGTCTCGCCCAGCAGTTCAAGCCGCTGTCGATGCTGACCGGCGCCGCCGCCATCGTCGCGGTTTCGCTGATGGTGTTCCTCCGGTACCGCCGGCCGGACGTCGCGGCGCCGATGGTGGTGACGGCGGCCGCGGAAGTGTACATCCTGCTGGGCTTCGCCGCCGCCGTCGGCCTGCCGCTGGAGCTGTCCCACATCGCCGGCTTCATCGCCGTCATCGGTACCGGCGTCGACGACCTCGTCATCATCGCCGACGAGATCATGCAGCGGGGCGAGATCGACACCTCCCGGGTGTTCGAGTCGCGGTTCCGGAAGGCCTTCTGGGTCATCGGCGCCGCCGCCGCCACCACCATCATCGCGATGTCGCCGCTGGCGGTGCTGTCGCTTGGGGATCTCCGCGGGTTCGCCATCGTCACCATCGTCGGCGTGCTCGTCGGCGTGCTCATCACCCGGCCGGCCTACGGCGACATCCTCCGGGTGCTGGTGTTGCGCCGAGACTGACGTCGAAGCCCTTTCGACGCTGCCGCCCGTCGGTCTGACATGACCTTCCGCGACGGAACCCTCGTCGACTGGCACCCCTGGGGTTCCGACCCCTTCGAGGCCGCCGCCCGGGACGGCAAGCCGCTGCTGCTGTCGCTGACCGCGCCGTGGTGCGAGTGGTGCGCCCGGATGGACGAGGCGGTCTACTCGGACCCGACGCTCGCCGCCAACGTCGCCGAGCGGTTCGTCCCGGTGCGCGTCGACGTCGACCGCCGCCCCCG
>JAHENN010000194.1 GCA_018609665.1 Haloarculaceae archaeon
CGTCTCCCGGCGGTGCTCGAGGAGGCTCTCGTCGGACCGGAAGCCGTCGTTGTCGCTGTCGCGGTCGATGCAGAACTCGGCTGTGTTCCTGGCGGTGCTACACTCGCTGTAGTCGACGAACCCCGTGGTGTCCAGCTCGAGGTAGTCGAGATAGAGGCCGTCGTCGGCGCCCTGCCCCCGCATGGGGCCCTCGACCCGCGCGAAGTAGGTGATGCTGGCGTTGTACCCGTCCTGTTCGCTGTGGACGGGGTGGTCCCCGGGGTAGTGATCGGTCCGGTCCGGCAGCCGGATGTCGAACCGGACCTCGCCGGCGCTGGTGTTGTACGTCGGGGCCTCGTCCTTCTCGTGCCCGTCGGCGGCGACCGTCCCGGCCGCCGCGAGGCCGCCGGCCGCCAGCACGACCGCCAGCAGCGCGACCGTCGCGTACCGCGTCCTGTTGCTCCACACGTCCCGACCGAACCAGCCCCGCCGCAAAGGGGTGTCGCTGGCAATCCACAGTCGATTTATAACCGTCCGTTTCACGTCACGTAATTTCATACCGCGTTCGAGCGGCACCGACGACAGGGGTCGCGGTCGCCGCCGCCGGTCCCGTTTTCCGGCTGGCGACCCTACCGATGGCGATGACAGCCCGAGACGGGCCCCGGAGCGACGAGCGGACGCGGCGGCAGAACGGTCACGCCGACCCGCCGCCCGACGTCGCGGCCGACGACGCCGACCTCACGGCGGACGCGACGGACCGAGCGACCCGCGGCGACCCGGCCGTCAAGGTCGAGGGACTGGAGAAACGGTTCGGCGAGGGCGACGACTCCGTCGTCGCCGTCGACGGGGTCTCCTTCGCCGTCGAGGCCGGCTCCGTCGTCGGCCTGCTCGGGCCGAACGGCGCCGGCAAGACGACGCTCATCAAGTCGGTGCTGGGGATGGTGCTGCCCGACGCCGGGACGGTCCGGATCCGCGGCGTCGACGTCGACGACCGGCCGCGGGCGGCCTACGCCAACGTCGACGCGATGCTCGAGGGCGCCCGCAACGACTACTGGCGGCTCACCGTCCGGGAGAACCTGCGGTACTTCGCGGCCGTCGGCGGCGTCGACCCCGACGCCGTCGCCGACCGCCACGACCGCCTGCTCGACCGGCTCGGGCTGGCCGACCGGGCCGACACCCCCGTCCGGGAGCTCTCCCGCGGCATGAAACAGAAGGTGTCGCTGGCGAGCGTCCTCGCGGGCGGCGCCGAGGTGGTCTTCCTCGACGAGCCGACCCTCGGGCTCGACGTCGAGAGCTCCCGGACCCTCCAGCGGGAACTCCGGCGGCTGGCCGAGTCGGAGGGACTGACCGTCCTCATCAGCGGCCACAACATGGACGTCATCGAGACGGTCTGCGACCGCGTGCTCGTGATGTCGGACGGTCGTGTCATCGCCGACGACGATGTCGACGCGCTGCTGCGGCGGGCCTCCGCCGGCCGCGTCGCCGTCGCCAGCCCCGACCTCGACGACGCGACGGTTGCGGCGCTCCGCGAGCGGGTCGACGTCGCCGCCGTCGAGCCCCGCGACCACGGCCCCGGCGCCCGCATCGAGGTCGCCGCCGCCGGCGACGCCATCTACGGGCTGATGGACCACCTCGAGGCCGCGGGCGTCACCCCCGAGCGGGTCCGGACCGTCGAACCGGACCTCGAGGAGGTCTTCGTCGGCCTCACGGGGGGCGAGCCGTGAGCGCCGGCCACCCCGACCGCCGGGCCGGCTACTACCACCTCGCGCGGGCCGTCCTCCGGCGGGAGTTCCTGCTGTTCGTCCGGTACCCCGCCGACGCACTCGGCGGAATCGTCATCTCGCTGTTCTTCTTCGGCGTGCTGTTCTACGGCGGCCGGATGCTCGCCGGGCAGGCACTCGCCGACTCCATCGAGGGCATCATCGTCGGCTACTTCCTGTGGACGCTGTCGGTCGGCGCCTACTCGTCGATCTCCAACGACATCGGCAGCGAACTCCAGTGGGGCACCCTCGAGCGGCACGTGATGACGCCGTTCGGCTTCGCGCCCGTCGCGCTGCTGAAGGGCGCCGCCAAGGTCGTCCGGACGTTCCTGCTGTCGTCGGTCATCCTCGCTGCGATGCTGCTCGTCACCGGCACCACGCTCGAACTCCACGTCGTCACCGTCGTCGTCGTCGCGACGCTGAGCGTCCTCTCGGTGCTGGGGCTCGGCTTCGCCGCCGGCGGCATCACCGTCCTCTACAAGCGGATCGGCAACTGGCTCAACCTCATCCAGTTCGGCTTCGTCGTCCTCGTGTCGGCGCCGGTGCTGGAGCTGCCGTGGCTGTCGGTGCTGCCGCTGGCCCACGGCAGCGCGATGCTCCAGCGGGCGATGGTCGACGGCGTCCGGCTGTGGCAGTTCCCGGCGGCCGACCTGGCGCTGCTGGTCGGCGTCGCCGTCGGCTACCTCGCGTTCGGCTACGCCGTCTTCCGGGCGGCGACCCGCCGTGCCCGTCGACTCGGCGTTCTGGGCGACTACTGACGGCTCTGCGGGCGCCGAAAAAAACCTCCGGGCGACTACTCCGCGAAGTAGCTGGTGAAGAACCCCGAGAGGAACGCCGACACCGCGACCGCGAGGGCGACCTCCGCGAGGTCGTACTCGTCGCCGTCGTCGGCGGCGGCGACCGTGGCGGCGACGCTGATTGCGACCGAGACGATACCGTTGACCGTGTGCTTGCCGAGCGAGCCCATACGCTGGTTTCGACGGCCACCGACAATAGGATTTCCATCCGGGTCGTCCCGCCGGGACCCGACGATTCAATGGGCTGCGGGCCGTCGATTCGGCATGGCCGAACGCGTGCTCTCGGAGGCCGACCGCCGGAAGCTCGACGACGGCCCCGACGGGGCCTTCTACGACTCGCCGCGGTTCGTCACCCACGCCGACGATGGCTTTCTCGACCGCCTCACCGAGCTGTACGCCGCGACGGTCCCCGCCCGCGGCCGGGTGTTCGACGCCATGAGCAGCTGGGTGTCGCACCTCCCGGACGACGATTACGAGCGGGTGGTCGGCCACGGGCTCAACGCCGACGAGCTGGCGGCCAACGACCGCCTCGACGACTGGTTCGTCCGGAACCTCAACGACGAGCCGCGGCTGCCGCTCGACGACGGCGCCGTCGACGCCGTGCTGTGTGCGCTGTCGGTGCAGTACCTCCAGCACCCGGCGGCGGTCTTCTCGGATTTCGACCGCGTACTGGACGACGGCGGCGTCCTCGTCGTCAGCTTCACGAATCGGATGTTCCCGACGAAGGCGGTGCGGGCCTGGCGGACGGCCTCGATGGCCGGGCGCGAGGAGCTGGTGCGGTCGTACGTCGCGGCGACGGACGGCCTCGAGACGGTCCGGACAGTCGACGAGCGGCCGGGGTCCGACCCGTTCCGGGCGGTCGTCGCGCGCCGCTGAGCCCACAAAGCCTCAAGCCGGTGGCCCACGAACCGCCGGTGTGCAGCGCTCGCTCCTCGTCTACGACGGCAGCAACGCCCTGTTCCGGGCCGCCGCCGAGGCGGTCACCGGCCGCTCCGAGCGCGTCGCGGCCGTCCGGTGGGGCGCCGAGCCGGTGCAGTCGTTCCTCGAGGCACAGTTCGGCGACCGCCCCTTCGCGTTCATCCTCGTCGAGGGCGACGCCGTCCACGTCGGCGAGGAGACCGTCGGCCGGGTCCTGCGGCGGGGCGGCGTCGCCGAGCCGGTCGTCGAGGGGCTCCGGCGGACCTACTCGGCGGTCGCCGGCCCGTTCACCGCGGTCGTCCACGGCCGTCGGGCGGCGGACCTCCACGGGACGTTCGAACTGCGGCCGGAGGCGGCCGCCCACCTCGAGGAGCTCCGGCGGGTCCACGAGGTGCCCGTCCGGGAGTCCTAGCCGGCGAGCGCGCGGTCGATGGCCGTCTCGACCGGCGTCCGGTCGATAGGGACGACGTTCTGGAGGTCCCGCTCGGGGTCGACCGTCACCGGGTGGCGCATGCTCTCCACCAGCGGGCGGGCGATGGCGTACTGGACGTCGGTCGTCAGCCGGAGCCAGTGGGACGACAGCTCCGGCGACATCACCGGCACCGGCACGATGAGCACGCGCCTGTTCTTCACGTCGGCCGTCTCCCGCAGCAGCGACTCGTAGGACCACACCGACGGCGCGCCGATGTCGTAGGTGCCGCCGCGGGTCGCCTCGCTGTCGAGGACGTCGACGAGGTAGGTGATGGCGTCGTCGACGCCGACGGGCTGACACGGCGTCCGGACCCACTTCGGGACCGTCATCACCGGCAGCCGGTCGGTGAGGTCGTCGACGATGCGGAAGCTCGCGCTGTCGGTGCCGATGATGATGGCTGCCCGCAGCACCGTCAGGTCGAAGTCGCCGGCGCCGAGCACCGACTCGACCTCGCGGCGGGAGGCGAGATGCGGCGAGAGGTCCCGCTCGTTGCCGCTGATACCGCTGAGGTAGACGACTCTGTCGACGCCGGCCGCCGAGGCCCGCTCGCGGAACCGGCGGGCGTAGGTCCGGTCCAGTTCGGCGAAGTTCTCGGCGGTCAGCGAGTGGATCAGGTAGTAGGCGGCGTCGATGCCGTCGCAGAGCCCCTCCAGCGTCCGCGGCTCGCCGAGGTCGCCCTCGAACGGCTCGACGCCGTCCGGAAAGTCGGCGCTGCCGGCGCTCCGGGAGAAGGCGACCACCTCGTGGTCCGCCTCCACCAGCGCCTCCACCAGCCGACTCCCGACGAACCCGGTCGCCCCGACGACGAGTACACGCACGGCTCGCGGTACGGTCCGACGCCAGAAGGATGTTCCGTCCGGCCTATCGAAGCCGGACGGCGGCGGCCAGAAGCGACAGCGCCCGGACCTCGACGGGGCCGAGCGACAGCAGCCGCACGAACCGGCCCGGAACGACGTCGGCGCCGGCGACGGCGACGACTGCCTCCCCGACCCGGACCTCGGCGGTCAGCCCGGCGGCCGACAGCGCCGCCGGCAGCGCCAGCCCCTCCTCGGGGGTCGCCGACAGCACCGAGACGCAGGCAAACACCGACGGCACCTGTACGCGGAGCCGGTCGCCGTCGGTCGTCACCGCGAGATCGACGCCGTCGACCGTCACCGAGAGGTTCGCCTCCACATCAAGTGCCGGTCGCTCGCGGATGCGCTCGACGACGGCCGCGAGGTCGGCCGGCGTCCCGGTCGAGACGCTCACTCTCGCTCTTCGGTCGTGATGGTGAGGGTGCCGTCGACCTCCCAGTGGGCGTGGTCGGCGTCCTCGCCGGTCTTGCTCGGCACCAGCACCTCCATGTCCTCGAACTCGTAGGTGATGACCGCGCCGCGGCCGGTCAGGCGGTCGTAGAGGCTGATGGCCAGTTCCGGCCAGCTGGTCGTCTCGTCGATTCGCTCCTCGGGAGCAGCATCGGCGTCGCTCATACGAGCGCTTCGCGGCTCCGAGACATATGCTTTTGCCTTTCCTCCGAGCGTCGAACTCACCGACTCCGGACCCGCTCGACCGCCGCCCGGAACTGCCGGTCGCCGCGCAGCAGGTGCCCGGCGACCTCGCCGGTCAGCGCCAGCCCGACCGCCAGCGCCACGACCGCGGCGGGCGCCAGCGCCGACGCC
>JAHENN010000195.1 GCA_018609665.1 Haloarculaceae archaeon
CGACGACCAGCCGGTGGACGCCCGCTTCGAGCCGGCCCTCGGACAGCGGTCGGTCGTCGCCGACCACGGCGACGTCTCGAGCCGGGAGGCCGAGCGCACGGGTCGTACCGACCGCGGCCGCGCCGACGCGGGCGCCGAGCGCGGGCGGGTCGCCGCCGGGCCGCCAGCCGTCCACGTCCAGCGTGACGGCGTCCCGTTCCCCGAATCCGCAGAGGCGGTCGTCCGACCCCGACCATTCGACCATTCATACTCCCCTACGGGGCCGACTGTATAGTACTGTTCCTCCCGTCCGGCCCGACCGCACGCGGGCCGCGACGCCGGACGGTCTCGCCGGCAACGGGTAGATTCTTTGTGCGCCCGCCCCCAGGATACGTATGAGCTACGACAGCGTCCGCGAGGTCGACCCGGCGGCGGCCGACGCCCTCGAGGGCGAACGCGACCGACAGGAGAACACCCTCGCGATGATCGCCTCCGAGAACCACGTCTCCGAGGCCGTCCTGCAGGCGCAGCGCTCGGAGCTGACCAACAAGTACGCCGAGGGCTACCCCGGCGAGCGGTACTACGCCGGCTGCGAGCACGCCGACGAGATCGAGGAGCTGGCGATCGAACGCGCGAAGAAGCTGTGGGGTGCCGACCACGTCAACGTCCAGCCGCACTCCGGCACCCAGGCCAACATGGGCGTCTACCTCGCCATGCTGGAGCCCGGCGACCGCATCCTCTCGCTGGAACTGGAACACGGCGGCCACCTGAGCCACGGCCACCCGGCGAACTTCACCGGCCAGACCTACGAGGTCGAGCAGTACGAGGTCGACACCGACACCGGCTACATCGACTACGAGGGGCTGCGCGAGCAGGCGGAGGCGTTCGACCCCGACATCATCGTCTCGGGCTACTCCGCCTACCCCCGGGAGGTGGAGTTCGACCGCATCCAGGCGGCGGCCGACGCCGTCGACGCCTACCACCTCGCCGATATCGCCCACATCACCGGTCTCGTGGCGGCCGGCGTCCACCAGTCGCCGGTCGGCGTCGCCGACTTCGTCACCGGCTCGACCCACAAGACCATCCGCGCCGGCCGCGGCGGCATCATCATGTGCGACGAGGAGTACGCCGACGACATCGACGCCTCGGTGTTCCCCGGCGCCCAGGGCGGCCCGCTGATGCACAACATCGCCGGCAAGGCCGTCGGCTTCAGGGAGGCCCTGGAGCCGGAGTTCGAGGCCTACGCCCGCCAGGTCATCGACAACGCGGCGGCGCTCGGCGACCGCCTCCAGGAACACGGCTTCTCGCTCGTCTCCGGCGGCACCGACAACCACCTCGTGCTGGTCGACCTCCGGGAATCGCACCCCGACACCCCCGGCGGCGTCGCCGAGGAGGCCCTCGAGGAGGTCGGTATCGTCCTCAACAAGAACACCGTCCCCGGGGAGACGCGGTCGGCGTTCAACCCCTCGGGCATCCGCGCCGGGACGCCCGCGCTGACGACCCGCGGCTTCGACGAGGACGCCTGCCGGCGGGTCGCCGACGTCATCGCCCGCGTCGTCGACAGCCCCGACGACGACGAGGTCGCGGCCGACGCCGCTGCCGAGGTCGAGGCGCTCTGCGCCGACCACCCGCTGTACGACGGCGACGCCGCGATCACCGACCTCGAGTGACCGATTCGGTCGCGGCCAGGGTCGGCACCCGCGCTCACGCCGCCATCCGGCGACTGAAGCGCCCGCTGCTGTACGTCATGGGCCTCGGCTACGTCGTCGCCGGCGTCATGCACTTCGTCGTGCCGGCGGCGTACGTCCAGATTGTCCCGCCGATGCTGCCGGCGCCGCTGGCGCTCGTCTACCTGTCCGGCGTCGCCGAGGTCGCCGTCGGGGTCGGACTGCTGTACCCTCCGACGCGGCGGGCGGCCGCCGTCGCGACGATGCTGCTGCTGGCGGCGATTTTCCCCGCGAACGTCTACATGGCGGTCAGCGGCGTCGCCGTCGAGGGGCCGGTGTCGGCCGACCCCTCCCCGGCCGTCCGATGGGGGCGGCTCCCGCTGCAGGCCGTCCTCGTCGCGTGGGCGTGGTGGTACACCCGGCCGACCCCGGAGCGGTGACGGACACGATTCCCGGAGCGGCGGCCGCCCGGCCCGCGTTCCTCCCCGCCGCACGCCCGGCCCGGCTTTAACAGCCCCGGCCGCGAACGGCGGGCATGACGTTCGTCGTCGTCGGCGGCGATGCCGCCGGCATGAGCGCCGCCAGCAAGGCGCGCCGCGAGGCCCCGAGCCGCGAGATCGTCGTCCTCGAGCAGGGGCAGTGGGTGTCCTACGGCGCCTGCGGGCTCCCCTACTACGTCAAGGGCGAGATCCAGTCGCTGGAGGAGCTCGTCTCCGTGACGCCGGAGGAGTTCCGCCGGGAGCGGGACATCGACCTCCGGACGGGCCACGAGGTCGTCGACGTCGACCCCGACGACCGGACGGTCACCGCCCGCCACGACGGCGGCGAGACGACCGTCGGCTACGACCACCTGCTCGTTGCGACCGGCGCCGAGAGCGTCGTCCCGCCGATCGACGGCGTCGACCGCGAGGGCGTCTACACGCTCGGCTCGATGACCGACGGCAAGGAACTGCGGGAGTTCGTCGCCCGGTCGCGCGAGGAGGGACCGGCCGCCCAGCCCGACAACGGGCCGGCCTGTCACTTCCTCGAGACCTGCGAGGGCGCCGTCGGGGTCGTCGGCGGCGGCTACATCGGCGTCGAGATGGCCGAGGCGCTGGCGGCCAACGACTTCGAGGTCCACCTCTTCCAGCGCGGCGACCGCGTGCTGAAGGGGTTCAGCGAGGCGACCAGCGAGGCCGTCGCCGACCACCTCCGGGAGCAGGACGTCGCGCTGCATCTGGGCGCCGAGGTGCGGGCCTTCGCCGGCGACGACCGCGTCGACGCCGTCGTCACGGCCGACGAGCGCGTCGCGGTCGAGATGTCGCTGCTCGGCACCGGTGTCCGGCCGCGGACGGACCTCGCCGAGGACGCCGGGGTCGAGCTGGGACCGACGGGCGCCATCGCGACCGACGCCTACCGCGAGACGAACGTTCCCGACGTCTACGCCGCCGGCGACTGCGCCGAGGTCGAACACGTCGTCACCGGCGAGCCGGACTACGTGCCGCTGGCGCTGACGGCCAACCGGCACGGTCGGGCGATCGGGCAGACGGTCGCCGGCGACCCGACCGAGGGCGGGCCTGCCGCCGGCACCGCGGCGGTGAAGGCCTTCGATATCGAGGCTGCCCGGACGGGAATTCTCGACCACGAGGAGGCGGCGGCGGCCGGCTTCGACCCCGTCACCGAGACAATCGAGGCGAAGTCCCGCGCCGGCTACTACCCCGAGGACGGCCGGGTGACGGTGACGCTGACCGCCGACCGCGGCTCCGGGCGTGTCCTCGGGGCCAGCCTCGTCTCCGGCTACGGCGAGGGGGCTGTCCACCGGAGCCACGCCGTCGTCGCCGCCGTCACCGAGGGCGTGACCGTCGCCGAACTCGCCGACTACGACCTGGCGTACGCGCCGCCGTTCAACACCACCTGGGACCCGGTGCTGACGGCCGCGAAGGTGCTCGGGGGCCGGCTGTGAGGCGGCGACGACTCCTGGCCGGCGCCGGTCTGCTGGCCGTCCCGGCCGCCGGCTGCACCGACGGAACCGACGCGGACGCCGGCGCCGGCGACGACGGGGACCCGGACCCGACCGCGACCCCGGAGTCCGACACGGTCGCGACCGACGGCGGGACGGAGACGCCGACCCCGGGTGCCGGCGACCTCGACCTCCGGGAGGCGAACGTCACCGGCGTCGACGTCGACTCGGACGGCGGCGCCTACCGGTTCGCCGTGACGCTCATCCACGACGACGACGGCGAGGACGGGTACGCGAACTGGTGGCAGGTCGAGACGCTGGACGGCCGGCGAGTCGGCCGCCGCGACCTCGCCCATCCGCACGGCACCCGGGAGTTCACCCGCTCGGAGACGATCGACGTCCCGGAGGCGGTCGACTGCGTCGTCGTCCGCGGCCACGACCAGACCCACGGCTACGGCGGACAGGCGGCGCTCGTCGCCCTTGACTCCGGGGCGACCCGGCTCGTCCGGCAGGGCGAGCGCCGCTCGGCGTTCGACGCCCCGGACTGCCCCTGACCCCCGGGGGCTCCGCGACCGCGGCGGTCGCCCGCGGGACGGACGCCGCTGTGCCGTACACGAACGTGTATATATACGCCCGAAGACGCGCCTCGTTCGACATGAACCCGAACAATTGATGTGTGCGGCGGCGCGCCATTCTCGTAATGACCGAGGTCATCGACGGGGAGGCGGTCGCCGCGGAGATCAGGGAGTCGCTGTCCGAGAGCATCGAGACGCTGCGGGCGGCCGGCGTCACCCCGGGGCTGGCGACGGTGCTGATGAGCGACGACCCCGCCAGCGAGACGTACGTCTCGATGAAACAGCAGGACTGCGAGGAGGTCGGCATCGACGGCATCCACGTCGAGATCGACCCCGGGGCGCCGGCGGTCGAACTGTACGAGACCGTCGAGGAGCTCAACGACGACCCCGACGTCCACGGCATCCTGGTCCAGATGCCCGTCCCGGACCACGTCGACGACCGGCGGGTGCTGCGCGCCATCGACCCGGTGAAGGACGTCGACGGCTTCCACCCGGCGAACGTCGGCCGGCTCGTGGCCGGCAACGACCGCTACCGGCCGTGTACGCCCCACGGCGTCCAGAAGCTACTCGAAGCGTACGACGTCGAAACGGAGGGCGCCGACGCGGTCATCGTCGGCCGGTCGGACATCGTCGGCAAGCCGCTGGCGAACCTGCTGCTACAGAAGCGCGACGACGGCAACGCGACCGTGACGGTCTGTCACTCCCGGACCGAGGACCTCGCCGAGCGGACCCGCGAGGCCGACATCCTCGTCGCCGCCGCGGGCAGGCCGGAGTTCATCGACGGCGAGATGGTCGGCGAGGGGGCGACGGTCATCGACGTCGGCATCAACCGCGTCGACGCCGACACCGAGAAGGGGTACGAACTCGTCGGCGACGTCGACTACGAGGCCGCCCGAGAGAAGGCCGACCACATCACGCCCGTTCCCGGCGGCGTCGGGCCGATGACCCGCGCGATGCTGCTGTACAACGCGGTCAAGGCGGCCGGCCTGCAGACGGACGTCGACGTCGCGCTGCCGTGACACGGCCGACGCCGGACGACCTCGCCGCCCGCTACGACGACGTCGTCCGGAAGGCCGAGCGGATCGACCTCGACCCCGGGCGGTTCGACCGCGGGCTCGAGCGCGGCGACGACGGCGGCTGGGGGGTCGGCGCGCTCGTCGCCGACGACGATGACCGGCTCCTGCTGGTGCGGGAGGGCGACACCTGGCTGCTCCCCGGCGGCCGGCTGGAACCGGGCGAGTCGCCCGAGGCCGGCGCGGTGCGGGAGGTCCGGGAGGAAACGGGCGTCGACGTCGAACTCGTCGGGCTCGGCGCCGTCGCCGAGCAGACGTTCCGGCGGGCGGGCGGCGACGCGACATACGCGTTCAACTTCGCGACCTTCCTCGCCGAGCCGACCTCGACCGACCTCGCGGACGACCCGGGGCGGCCCGGAGAGGGCATCGACGAGGTCGCCTGGCGCGAGACGGTCCCCGAGGCGACGTTCGACCGCGACCTCGTCGTCCGACTCGTCCGGGAGTTCATGTAGGAGCGGGCGGCCAGCCCCGCCGTGCCCGACTGACGCGCCCCGGAGCGTTCCGCAACGAGCGCGACACGCCGCTCCGGGGGCGGCCGGTGTCGCCTGCTCGCCTACACCTCGTCCGCCAGTTCGACGGCCGTCTCGAGTTCGACCGGTCCCGCCTCGGCCAGCCGCTCCAGCAGGCGGTCGACGGCGTCCGCCGTCGGCTCCCGGTCGGCCCGCCGCAGCAGTTCCCGGGCCGCCTCCGGGTCCGTCCGGGAGCCGAAGACGACCCGTCGCCGTCCGCCGAACGCCCCGGGGTCGAACGGCTCGAAGGCAGCGGGGTCGTCGAGTTCCGCCTCCTCTTCGACCGCAAGCGCCGTCGCCGCTTCTCCGAGGACGGCTGCCCGCTCGTCGACGGACGTCCCCAGCGCCCGGAGGACGTTCCTGCAGGCCGGAAGGGTCTCCTCGGCGGTCACGCCGGCGTCGGCGCCGCGGCTCTCCGTGGCGACGATCACCGCCTCGGTGGCGGCGCGTCCGGCGCGCTCGCCGAGGCCCCCGACGGACGCGTCGACGCGGTCGATGCCCGTCTCGGCGGCGACGAGCGCGTTCGCCGTCGCACAGCCAAGATCGTCGCGGAAGCGGACGCCGGCGCGCGTGAGGTCGGCGCTGGCGTCCGCCAGCGTTCGGAGGAAGCCAGCGACGAACGGCGGCGTCCGCGCGCCGGTCGTGTCGGCCAGGACGATCGGGCAGCCGAACCGCCCGAAGGCGCCGGCGACGGCCGGCACCTCAGCCCGGAAGGCGTCCGCCAGCGCCAGGTGGACGTCGACCCCGCTCTCCCGGGCCCGGAGGACGGTCTCGCTCGCGCGATCGAAGGCCTCGTCGCGCGAGCAGCCGAGCCGGTGCTCCAGTCGGGCGTCGGAGACCGGCACGACGACCTCGACCGCGTCGGGGTCGGCCGCCAGCGCTGCCTCGACGTCGTCGTCGGTGGCTCGGCAGCACGGCACGACGTCGGCCGAGAGGTCGGCCGCGAGCCGCTCGGTCGTCTCCCGCTCGATGTCCCCGGCAGCCGGACGTCCCGTCCCGACCAGCGGAACGCCGAGCCGGTCCAGCGCCCGTCCGGCCTCGACCCGCTGCTCGACGTCCGCCGAGAGGTCGACCGACGGCCGCGATGCCGCCCGGAGCGTGACGTCGCAGAGCCTCACGAGACGTCACCTCGTCCCTCCGTCCGTCGTGCGACGGTTGCGACGTCCTGCCAGTATCGATCGTCCATACACCTCCTGCGGACGGCCGACGCAAAAGCACCCGGGAGCGCTCAGGCGAGGCCGTCGAGCCGAGACTCGGCCTCAACGAGCGCCGACTCGTCGTCATCGGTCAGATACCGGCCGACGTCCCGGATCGCGGCAACGAGCGACTCCGCGTCCGCCGGCGGCACGTCGCCGTCGAGCGCCCTGACCCGCTTCGTGTGCTCGTCGAGCCGCCCGAGTAGCCGCTCCGCGGCCGGGTCGGGGTGCTCTTCGAGGTACGTCCGGAGGTCCGAGCGGTACTCCCGCACCGCCTCGGCGTACGCCAGCCCCCGCATCGCGCGCAGGCTCCCGGGCACTGCCGCCGGCGCCGGCCGCTCGCCCAGGTCGGCCCGCAGCAGCCCGGTGAAGTACAGCTCCTCCTCGTCGTCGACCTCCAGTCGACGGTCGAGTTCGCCCGCGACGCGCCGCAGTTCCATCGCCGCGAGGTAGGTGTCGTCGAGCGGCTGGAGGTCGCCGGCGTCGATGAAGCCGTAGCCGCGGGTGAACTCCCGGCACCGCTCGGCGGCCAGCGACGCGAGCCGGCGCAGCGACGAGTCGTCGACCTCGTTCCGGACCGGCGCGAGGTCGAGCGTCGCCGCGGTCGCCGTGTGCAGCGCCCGTTCGTCGTCGACGCCGACGCTGTAGAGGCTGCCGCACTCCGGGCAGGCCGCCTCGCCCGTGTCGAAGTATGACCACCTGGTCCTGCACTCCTTGCACTCGCGGTGACCGCGAATCTCCATATACAAACTGCCCGGTCGAGGGACTAAATTTCCTCGGCGTCGAAGCCGTCGAACCGGTCGTCGACCCGCCCGGCGGCGACGGCGAGGATGAGTTCGACTCGCGTCGCCCACGGCGACGCGTGGGAGAACCGGACGTGGTCGTGCCCGGCGAGGGTCGCGCCGCCGCCGGGGGTCCCGTACACCGGTTCCGTCGGCCCGGCGTGACACCGCGAGGCGACGACGACGGGCAGGTCGGCGTCGACGATGGCCCGTCCGAGCGCCGCGGTCACGTTCCCGAGGCCGGTCCCGGCGACGACGACTGCGTCGCCCCGGTCGGCGGCGGCGTCGAACCCCGCCCGTCCGACGCCGGACGCCGAGGTCACGAGCGGAACCGTCGGGTGGTCGTCCGGCACCGGCAGCCGGTCGTCGCCGGACGGCTGCTCCCGGTACCAGTGGACGCGCCGCCTGGTGAACCGCGCCAGCGGTCCCGCCTCCGGCGACCGGAAGGTGTCGAGCGCCGCGGTGTGGCTCTTGCGGACGGTCGCGGCCGCGTGCAGTTCCTCGTCGAAGGCGACGTGGGTCCGGTCCGGCAGACGGTCGTGGGCGGCGGCGCGGACGGCCGTCCGGAGGTTGGTCGGGCCGTCGCTGCCGGGTTCGTCCGGACGGCGCTGGGCGCCGGTGACGACGACCGGCGCCTCGCAGGTGAGGTCGAGATACCGGGCCGTCTCCGCCAGCGTGTCGGTCCCGTGGGTGACGACGAACCCGTCTGCGTCGCCGTCGGCGATCCGGCGGGCGACCCGGCCGCAGACCCCCGGCGACACGTCGAACCCCGGCCGGTCGGCGACCGTCTCGACGGTGACGTCGGCGTACGCGTCGAGGTCCGGTACTGCCTCCAGGAGGTCCGCCCCGGAGAGCGTGGGGGCGGCCCCAGTCCCGCTGCCGTCTCCCGTCGACGCGATGGTCCCGCCCGTCGCGATGACGTGGACATCCATGCCCCGCCTGCGTGGAGCGGCCGGTTGTGGCTTCCGGTCGTGCCGGGGCGACAACTTTCTTTTGACGGGCGACCGAGGGAGACACATGCGCGACGAAGAGGAGATTCGGGAGCAGTACGAGTTCCTGAAGAACGAACTCGACGACGAGGAGATGAACCACGAGGGCGTCAGGGAGATGTTCACCTACTACAAGCGGGCGCTGGGGTGGGTGCTCGAAGAGGAGTACATCTGAGTACGGAACTGTACATCGGGGCCGACAGATTTATGACTTGACGGCGTCTTGTATATTATGACGCTTCGCTTGGAGGGCCGAAGCGTCAGCGGGGACCAATTCAGGGCGGCAAGCACCCGACCGACTTTTCGGCGGTCGGGTCGCTTTCCTCTCTCGCTGAACGACGCTCGGTACGGACGCGTCCGCCGTTTCTGACGATACCGGTCCCGCACCGGCGACGTCACTCCCCGACGGAACCCCCCATATCCCGCCGGCAAACCTTTCCGAAGTGCGATACGTTCGCCGTACGTCCGACAGCTTACACCGACTGTCTTGAGTCAGACGACCCGCAGCGGAAGTCTCTGCCGACGTCGTCGCGCCCGCTCCGGGGTTGTATCCGATATGTTTAAGCGAACACGACAGTAACAAGCAGGTAGAAATTACCAATGCACGACCTGACAGGATTCCAGCGGGACCTGCTCTACGTCATCGCCGGCCGCGAGGACCCGCACGGACTGGCAATCAAGGAGGAACTCGAGGGGTACTACGAGAAGGAGATCCACCACGGGCGGCTCTACCCCAACCTCGACACCCTCGTCGAGAAGGGCCTCGTCGAGAAGGGCCAGCGGGACCGCCGGACGAACTTCTACACCCTCACCCGCCGCGGCCGCCGCGAGGTGGAGGCGCGGCGGGAGTGGGAGGACGAATACGTCGACCTGGAGTGACCGCCATTATAAACCGACCGGCAGTGTGAGGTTACCGTCGTAAACCTCTGGGGTGAATCCTGCAAACGAAGTTAGGAAAGCTTGGCCTTTTGTACTTCGAGTATAACATCCGACTCATGGACTTCGAACTATCGGAGGAGCAACAACAACTGCGGAGCGAGGTGCAGCGGTTCGCGGAGAACGAGATTCTCCCGGTCGCCAAGGAGTACGACCGCGAGGAGAAGTACCCCTGGGAGGTCGTCGACAAGGCCGCCGAGATGGGGCTGCTCGCGCCGCAGGTGCCCTTCGACTACGGCGGCGCCGGCTACGACGTCCTCGATACGTGTCTCATCGTCGAGGAGCTGTTCGCCGCCGACCCCGGCATCGGGCTGTGTCTCGCCTCGACCGCCTTCGGAAGCGAGGCCATCATGGAGTACGGCACCGAGGAGCAGAAAGAGGAGTACCTCGAGCCGCTCGCCACCGGCGACGCCATCATGGGCGCGGCGATCTCCGAGCCCGACACCGGGTCGGACGTCTCCTCGGTGTCGACGAGCGCGGAGAAGGACGGCGACGAGTGGGTCGTCGACGGCAACAAGATGTGGATCA
>JAHENN010000196.1 GCA_018609665.1 Haloarculaceae archaeon
CGTCGCCGCCGTCGCCGCCGACGGACGGGCCGCCGGACGGACCGGTTCCGCCGGCGTCGCCGCCGTCGCTGCCGTCGCTGCTGCCGCCGCCGTCGCTGCTGCCACCGCCGTCGCTGCTGCCGCCGCCGTCGCTGCTGCCACCGCCGTCGCCGCCGTCGCGGGCGACGAACTCCAGCGTGACGACGACCGGGAAGGCCGCCGTCTCGTTGGACTCGAGCCGCATCCGCCGCTCGTTGTGCGCCTCGACGGCCTCCCGGAAGGCGGTCGCGGCGGCGCGGCTCTTCTCGGTCGGCTCGCCCCCGCTCGTGGCGAGGTAGAGCTGCGTACCGCCGGCCTCCCGGACGTAGATGTCGTACCCCTGGCCCGTCTCCAGGCGGCCGTCGGCGACGACGCTCGGGTCGGGCTCGACGACCGAAAGCGACGGGTCCGCGGCGGCCGGAGCGTGGAACCGGCTGTCCTCGTCGACGCCGACCCGGTAGATGCCGTCCTCGACGGCGACGCCGCCGACGAGGGCGACGACGCCGACGGCACCGACGAAGGCGACGGCCGCGAGGACGACCGCGACGGCACCGCGGTCGACGCCGCCGACGCCCTTGGTCGTCTCCCAGCGGGCGATCCGGAGCAGCTTCCGCGGGCGCATCAGGCCTCCGCGCGGTCGTCGGCCGCCGCCAGGTCCAGGAAGAGCCGTTCGAGGCTCGGCTCGACCGTCCGGATGTCCGCCACCTCGCCGCCGCGGGCCTCGGCGGCGGCCTCGATTTCCCGGACGTCGTCCATCCCCTCGACGACCCGCCGGTAGTGGCCGTTCTCGGCGACCGCATCCGGCACCTCGACCGTCGTGTAGACGTGGTACTCCGTGCGGCCGTACCGCTCGCGCAGCTCCTCGAGCCGGCCCTTCGCGACCACCGACCCCTCGTTCATGATGGCGACGCGGTCGCAGACCTCCTCGACGTGGTAGAGGTTGTGCGCGGAGAAGACGACGGTCCGGCCCTCGTCGGCGAGCTCGCGGGTGAACTCGACGACGTAGTTGGTAGTCAGGGGGTCGAGCCCGGAGGCCGGCTCGTCGTACACCACGACGTCGGGGTCGTTCACCAGCGAGCGGGCGATGGCCACCTTCCGCCGCATCCCCTTCGAGGTGTCGCCGAGCGGGCGCCGGCGGTGGTCCAGCTCCAGGCGGTCCAGGGCGTCGTGGATGCGCGTGTCAGCGACCTCGCGGGGGACGTCGTAGAGGTCGGCGAAGAAGCGGAGGTACGACAGGGCGGACATCTCCTCGTACAGCGGCGACTCCTCGGGGAGGAAGCCCAGCTTGCGGCGGGTCTCGCGGGCGTCGGCCGGCGCGCCGCCGACCTCGACGACGCCGTCGGTCGGCTCCACGAGGCCGGCCACCGACTTCAGCGTCGTCGTCTTGCCGGCGCCGTTCGGGCCGACGATGCCGAACACCTCCCCGGGTTCGACGGCGAAGGAGACCCCGTCGACGGCGACGAAGCCGCCGTACTCCTTGCGGAGGTCACGTACGTCTATCACGGGTCGTGGGTCGGCCGGGAGCGACAAAAAGCCGCGCGCCGTATCGAGCGCCATGGAGCTCCGACGGACGGAGGCGGGCCGTCGCCTGGTCGTCGGCACCGACGTCGACGCGCCCGCCGACCGGGTCTGGGACCTGCTCGTCGACACCGAACGCTGGCCGGAGTGGGGGCCGTCGGTCGCGGCCGTCGAGGCGCCGACCCGGCGGATCGAGGCCGGTACCGCCGGGCGCGTCCGGGTCACAGGCCTCGGAATTTGGCTCCCCTTCGAGGTCGAGGCGTTCGACGCCGACGCGATGCGGTGGCGCTGGCGGGTCGCCGGGCTGTCGGCGACCGGCCACGGCGTCGAACCGCGGGCCGACGGCTGTCGGGTGTTCTTCGAGGTGCCGCCCGCGGCGGCGGGCTACGCGCCGGTCTGTCGGCTGGCCTGCCGGCGCCTGCGGCGGCTGGCGGAGCCGTAGACGGCCGTCACTCCGGCCGCGGGGCGACGGTGAACTCGCGTACCTGGTGGAGGTCGTTGCCGAGTCCGGCGCCGTCGCAGTCCTCCGTCGGGCAGGAATAGTGCCAGCCGTCCGTCGTCGCCCGTCGCTCGGAGAACTGCTCGCCGCAGGCCTCGCAGATGAGCGCCTCCGCGGAGCAGGTGTCACGGTGGAGTTCGTACTGGAGTTTCCGCGAGAACGTCCGTTTGCAGTTGCGACACGTGTACGTCATACCCGCGGGCAGGGAGTCATCCATAATAGAACTACCTCTTCGTTCGTCGTGCCGATAGACGGCTCGAGACGGATTCTCGGCGCCGTTCGTCGGGTAACTGGACGTTCGGTCGGTTCCCGCGGTCAGAGGCCGGCGTCGACCGCCAGCGGCCACGACGACCCGGCCAGCGCCAGGAACAGCAGCGCGGCCGCCGAGAGGCTCACGTTCTTCAGGAACTGTGTCATCTCCGTCTGGGCCTCCTCGCCGTCGGCGTTCCAGAAGTCGTGCATCGTCACCGCGGAGACGAGCAGGAAGACCGTCAGGCCGCCGGCGCCGACCGTCGGCAGGACGCCCGTCACGACCGAGAGTCCGCCGGAGACCAGGAGGCCGCCGCTGAACAGCACCGCGGCCGTCGGCGCCGGCAGCCCCTTGGACGAGGCGTAGCCGACCATCTCCTCGCGGTTCAGGAAGTGGTTCAGCCCCATGAACGCGAGGACGCCCCCGAAGAGGACGCGCGCGAGCAGAAAGGCGACGTCGGCGCCGGCCGTCTCCAGCATCACCGTCCCTCCGTCGTCGCGGGCGGTCGGCCGTCGGTACCGTCGGCGGTGGCGTATCGGACCATCACCGGACCGTAGCCGCGCGGCGGGTATATCAGTTCCCGGACACGAGTGTCACCGGGTGACGTCGGTGTCATCCGTTGCGTGGATACTTACCCGTCGGCCGCATACCCGGCGTATGGCGCAGGCACAGGAACCGGAGTCGGTCTGTCCGGTCGTGGAGTCGATCGAACAGGTCGGATCGGAGTGGCGGCTGCTCGTGTTGCACGCCCTGCAGGACGGCGAACAGCGGTTCACGGAACTGAAGCGGTCGATCGACGCAAACGGACGGACGCTGTCGCGCGTGCTCGACGACCTCGAGGAGGCCGGCTTCGTCGAGCGGCGCCTCGAGGAGGCCGCCCCGGTGGCGACGTACTACTCGCTGACGCCGAAGGGACGGTCGCTCGGTCCGGTGTTCGGCGAGATCGAGGCGTGGGCCGACGAGTGGCTCGAGACGTAGCCCGCGGCCGAAAGGTCTTGTAACGCCGCGACGGACGGCCGACATGGTCCCCGCCCTCGACCGGGAGTCGCTGCTGTACGCGGTCGGCGTCGTCCTCGGCGTCGCCGCGGCGGCGTACTTCGGGTTCCGGCTGCTCGACCGCGTCTCGCCGGTCACGACGAGCGTGGTCCTGCTGGCCGGGTTCGGCTGCCTGCTCGCCGTCGGCGCCGCGACCGACGTCAAGACGCTCGACTTCGTCGCCTACGCCCTGGCCGCCGGCTGCTATCTGGTGTTCCTCGCGTACGTCGTCTCGCGGTTCGACCTCGGCGACGCCGGGGTGTTTCTGCTGTTGGTCGTCTCGTCGGGGCTGTTCGTCGCGCTCGGCCGGCTGGCACAGCGCGACCGGCTCGCGCTCTCCCGGCGTCGGGCGGGGGCCGTCGTCGCCGTGCTCCTCGTCGCCGTCGTCGCCGTCGCCGGCGTTGACCTCGCTGCGGGCGGCCCGACGACGTCGGCGGCGTTCGAGGAGCGCGTCGAGATACCGGACGAGGGCGAGCGCGTCCGGGTCGGTACCGTCACCGTCGAGAACGGGTCCCCGCTGCCGCGGGCGGTCGACCTTCCGCGGTACGGCGCCTGTCTGGCCGGCGTCGGCGCCGGCGAGCGGTCGGTGCCGCTCGAATACGAGCCGCGCCCGGGGTCGGGGCTCCTCGGCGGCGGTGACGTCCGGCGCTACGACCTCGTCGTTCGGGGCTTCGTCTTCTACGAGGACGGCGAGCGACGGGAGGCGTTCGCCGGTCGAGAGTCGGTCCCCGTCGAGACCGTCGCCGACTGCCCGGGCGACGGCGGAGAGGGACTCGCGGTCGTCGAGCGGGGATGAAATCCGACCGCCCGGCCGCCGGCGCGCGTCAGGCGTACGTTTCGGGGTAGGCGTCCTCGAGCAGTTCCGGAACCTCGAGCAGGCGCTCGCGGACGGGCGCGACGACCGACGCGATGGCGTCGGCGGCCGCCGGCTTGAGGTCCGCGGGGTGGAGCTCGCCCGAGCGGAAGTCCGCCTCCAGGGCGTCGTAGTCGTCGTAGACGAGGTCGCCGCCGTACTCCTCGGGGCGGTCGACGCGGAACGACTCGCCGCGCTCGGAAAGCACCGGGAACACGAGGAAGCGGAGGTACTCCAGGACGCCGTTGTCCTCGACCTGCTCGGCCGGGCAGTAGGCGCCCTCGATCTTCTCGGCGACGGTCTCGTCGTCGTCGGTGAGGTTGATCTTCGAGCCGGCCTCGGAGGCGGACATCTTGCCGCCCGACAGCCCCGACAGAAGCGGCGCGAAGACGCAGGCCGGCTTGTCGTACCCCTGCTCCGGCAGCTGCTCGCGGGCCAGCATGTAGATGCCGCGCTGGTCGATGCCGCCGTAGGCGACGTCGGCCTCCAGGGCCGCCACGTCCAGCGACTGCATCAGCGTGTAGACCAGGCTGCCGACCTTCGGGTTCTCCGACTGCCGGACCACCTCGCTGCCGGCGCGCTGGGCCCGCGAGAGCGTCGTCTCCGCCAGCATCCGGTAGAGGTCGAGCGTGTACGGCTCCTCGAGCTGGTAGTCGGTGCCGCGGACGAACTCGACGCCGCCGGGGTCGGCGCCGGCGGCCTCGATCATCGCCTCGATGGCGGCCCGGTAGTACGCCGACCGGGCGTCCAGTAGCTCGAAGGGGCTCTTCTCGTCGTCGAGGTGGGCGTGGAGGTCCGCCACGAGGACGGTCACCTCGAGGCCGGCGTCGAGGAAGTCCGCCAGCTTCCGGATGGTCGTGAAGTGCCCGATATGCATCTCGCCGGTCGGCGCGTAGCCGATGTAGACGCTGGGGTCGTCCCGCTCCGCCAGCAGCGTCTCGATCTCGGCTTCGGTGACGACCTCCTCGGTGTACCGCGTGACCAGGTCGGTCCGCTCGGCCGCGTCCATGCCTCCGGTATCGTCAGCCGCCCGATAAAACGTTCGGGTCCGGCGCCGAGAACCGACAGGAATCCCCGGAGTCTGCACACACAAACCCCCGCGGCCGCTACGCGAGTGTATGTACACCGGGCGTACCGAGAAGCCCTGCTGTCTCTGCGGTCGGCCCGAGACGGACCACCGGGTCGACATCCCGCCGCGGGCCATCCAGCTGCTGAAACACTCCGGACCCATCGCCTGGCGGGACGTCGAGGGCGAGGTGTCGCTGTACTTCTGCGCCGACGACTGGGCGACCGTCCGGGAACTCGTCCTCGAGACCGGCATGAGCCCGCTGTCGCGGTGCAACGCCGGCCGGGCGTCGTTCGTCCTCCGGGAGGACTTCGAGGCGCTGCTGAACGCCACCCGCGAGGAGCCCGACCAGGGGCCGCTGGAGGCCGAGATGCGCGAGGAGGCCGCGTCGGTGCTGGAGCGCCACGAGGCCGGCGACGACAACGTCGAGCAGCGAGACCTCGTCGAGGCCCGCATCGTCCGGTGGGCGCTCGAGGACCTCGGCCCGCTCGAACAGCCCGTCTCCTGACGTCGCTCGCCGGGGTCGCGCCGCCGCGACGGCGACGGCACCAGCTTCCGCGCTCCGACGGTCCAAAATTTTATGTACCGAACCGACATTAATTCGGCCCGATTCGAATGCAACGATACGCTACCGTCGCCGTCGCGGCGGTCCTCGTCGCAGTCGCCGCCGCCGGCGTCGCCGGCACCGCCGCGGCCGACTCCGGCCCGCTGGCCGACGCCGGCCTCGACCAGACGGTCGGCATCAACACCACCGTCCAGCTCGACGCCACCGGCTCCACCCACCCCGACGGCGCCGTCGACGGCTACGAGTGGTCCATCGAAACGCCCAGCGGCGCTCGCATCACCCCCTCGTGTGCCGACTGCGCCCGCACCAGCTTCCGGCCGACGGAGGTCGGCCGCTACGACGTCACCGTTGCCGTCACCGACGCCGACGGCCGGACCGCCACCGACACGCTCCACGTCCACGTCGAGGACCTCGCTCCGACCGTCCGGCTCGACGGCGACACCACCCCGCCGGCGGGCGAGCCGACGCCCTACGAGGCCACCGTCGACGCCAACGGCTTCGACCTCGAACAGTTGACCTGGCTCGTCGACGGCACCCCCGTCGCGACCGAG
>JAHENN010000197.1 GCA_018609665.1 Haloarculaceae archaeon
GCATCGACGCCGCCAGCAGCGCGACGGTCACGAGCACCGGCACGAGGTTGATGACGCCGTAGACGGCCCGCCCCTCGAGGACCCGGTACGACAGCGCCAGGAAGACCGCCGTGAGGACGAACGCCACGACGAGGCTCCGTACCGCGGACTCGAGGATGACGTCGATGACGGCGGCGTTGACGACGAGCGTCCCGGTCGCGACGGCGTCGGCGGACATCCGGTCGGCGACCCGGCGGGCGTCGGCGACGGCCTCGTCGTCGCTGGCACCGGATTTGAGGGTGTAGTCGACGCGTGCGCTGCCGCGGTCGGCCGCGATGTAGTTGCGGGCCTCGTCGCGGGCCGGCGAGGAGAGCAGTTCGTCGTAGATCTCGTCGACGTTCCGGTCGGGGACGCCGTTGCCCGTGCGGTCGTTACGGGCGACCATCGCAGCGAACTCGGGGTCTTCGGCCGCGCGGTCCTCGATGACCGTCACGACGCTCTCCGAGCGGGCGGTCCCGTCGTCGGCCCGCTCGAAGGAGTCCGGCGGCCGCCGGCTCGCCCGGTGGATGACCTCCAGGGAGTCGTCGTCGCGGACGGGTTCGTCGACGTACACCGTGACGGTGTCGAACTGCCGGCCGCCGAACTCCTCCTGCAGCAGCCGGACCGTCGTGGTGAAGGTGTACTCCGTCGGCGCCAGCGGCTCCGGCAGCGCCTGGTAGGCCTCGATGCGGTCCTCGTCGGGGAAGAAGATCTCCTGGGAGAAGTCGGCCTCGACGCCGGTCCCGTAGGCGGCCGCCGAGCCGCCGACGAGGAGGCCGACCACCAGGACGACGGCCGGCGCGACCCGCGCCAGCGAGACGCCGCCCTCCAGCGTCCGGCCCATCAGCGACCCCTCCTGGCCGAGCGGGGTCGTCCCGAACGCCGGGAAGTACGGAATCCGGGCGCGGACCCGGTCGGCGAGCACCTTCGCCGCCGGGAGGAACAGCCCGAAGACGATGAAGATGATGACGATGCCGACGGCGGCGACGACGCCGAAGTCCCGCAGCGACCCGAGCGGGCTGGTGAGGTTCGCCGAGAAGCTGATGGCAGTCGTGACGGTGACGATGGCGAAGGCCACGAGCAGCTGGTCGGTCGTCTCCCGCATCGCCGCCGCGGCACCGGCGCCGCCGGCGGTCGCCTCCCGGTAGCGGTTGATGATGTGGATGCCGAAGTCGATGCCGACCGCCAGCAGCAGCGGGAACAGCGGCACCATCAGGTTCGAAAACGGGATTCCGGCCCACCCCATGATTCCGAACGTCCACACGAGCGCGACCCCGAGGGCGCCGACCCCGAGGAGCATGTCGACGGGGTCCCGGTACGACAGCAGCAGAAAGCCCAGCAGGAACAGCACCGTCGCCGGGAAGACGATGATCGCGGTGTCGGACAGCAGGGAGTTGAACTCGCTTTGGATGATCCCCTGGCCGAAGAGAATGGCGTTCTCGCCGGCCTCGTTGCCGTCGACGTCGTCGATGGCCTCGACGGTCCGCTCCTGGAGCGTCGTCACCTCGGCGTCGGAGGCGGCGTCCGGCAGGTCGTAGGTGACGCCGACGATGGCGCCGGTCGCCCGCCGACCGGTCGGGTTGTAGTCGGTCGACAGCTGTGGCCCGAGGGCGCCGCGGTCGTCGGCCGCGTCGATCGCCGCCCGGAGCTCGCCGCCGGTCGCCTCCGCGACGGCGCGACGCCGCTCGGCGGGGGTCTCGGCGGTCGGGTCGAGTTCTCTGGCGACGACGCCGGCGTGGCTGCTCGTCGAGGCCACCCGCAGCCGGCCGTCGGTCTCGAGGCGGTGCTGGGTCTCAAGCACCCGCAGCAGCGCCGCCCGCGAGAGGACGTTGTCGTCGCGGACTATCAACGTCCCCGAGGTCGGGGCGTTGCCGATGGTCGTCCCGAACTCCTCCTCGATGTCCTCCTGGGCCTGCTGGGCCTCGACGTCCTCGGTGAACTGGTCGGTCTGTGCCGCGGTGGTTATCATCCCGATGCCGGGCGCCAGCGCCGCCGTCACGACGAGGAAGGCGACGACGACCAGCAGCGGCCGGTCGACGACGAACCGGTCGATTCGCTCGACGACCGGCCGGTCGGTGTCGTCGCTCATCGGCGTCGGCGCGAGGCGACCAGCAGCCCGACGGCGACGACGACCAGCAGCGGCGACAGCGAGCCGTCGCCGTCGCTGCTGGCGGCCGTCACCTCGATCGGCTCCTGGTAGACGTCGGAGATCTGCTCGTCGCCGCGGGCGTCGGTGTACTGGAAGTCGAGTTCGACCGGATAGGTGTTCGGCGTCGCGCTCCCGGCGACCGACAGCTCGAACCGGACGGTGGTGCTCTCGCCGGGGGCGAGCTCGTCGACGAACGACTCGTCGGTGCCGGTCGACAGCGGGCTGTCGGCGAAGAGGTTCGCCGTGACGTCGGTGACCGGCTCCGCGCGGTTGTTCGTCACCTCGACGGTCAGCGTCGTCGAGCCGCCGGCCTCGACGGTTTCGGCGACGTCGACCCCGAAGTCCGGCCGCCGCGGGGCGACGTCGACGCGGGCCGTCTCGCGGTCGCTCGTCACCTCCGTCCCGCCGCTGGTGTACTCGACGACGAAGCCGAACTGCCGGGGGCCGGGGTCGGCCTGGCCGCTCACCTCGGCGTCGTACGCGAACTCCGCCGACTCGCCCGGGCCGAGGTCGGGCAGGGCGTACTGGCCCTCGCCGAGGTCGATGCGGTCGCTGCCGGTCGTCGCGACCAGCACCGCGTCGTCGACCGGCTCGGGGCCGTCGTTCGTGACCGTCCCGGTCAGCCGGCCGCGGTCGCCGACCGACAGCGTCGTCTCGACGCCGTCGACCGCGAAGGACTGCTCGGACGGCGGCGCGACGCCGAAGGCGACCGGCTCGGAGCGGCGGGTCAGCCCGTCGGCGTCCTCGTAGGTCACCGTCGCCTCGGCGCCGAACCGCTCCGGCGCCGAGACGCTCGCGTCGTACTCCAGGGTGGTCGTCTCGCCGGGCGCGAGCGTGCCGGCGAACGCCCGGGTCGGCTCCCCGTCACTCTCGCCGCCGACGGTCGCCCCGCCGGAGGTCGAACTGACCGCGACGCGGGCGTCCGTCGCCGGCGCGGTGCCCTCGTTGCGGACGGTGACGAACAGCGAGCCGTCGCCGCCGACCTGGGCGTCCGTCTCGACGTCGGTCACCGCAAACCGGGGGGCGTCCGGCACCCGCACGCCGACGTCGAAGCGCTCCGTCGCCGACTGCTCGACGGTGCCGCCGGTCGGCTGGAACACCGTCCCCGAGTAGACGTAATCGACCTCGACGTCGAGGCTGTACGTTCCGGGGGCGGCGTCGCGCGGGACCGTCACCCGGATCGGTGCCGTCGCCGGCGCGTCGGTGGTGACGGCGCCGACGGCAGCCGTATCGGTCTCGACGGTCACCGGCCCCGACCCGCTGGCAGTGACGGTGACGCCGGTGGCGACCGTCGGCCGGGTGGTACCGCTGCCGGCCTGGAGTCCGCCCCGGTTGACGACCTGGAGTTCGACCGTCGACTCCCCGACGGACAGTTCGTCGTCGACCGGGTGGACCGAGATGTCCGGGGAGCCGGTGACGCGTTCCTGACCGACGACGGCGCCGGGAACCGCCGCGACGACCAGCAGACAGCCGACGAGGAGGGTGAGCCGTCTCATCTCACCGCGACCTCGACGGGAGATGGCGGTCGTGAGACGGACGGAGAGTGGACGTGACGGCGGGGACGACCCGGACGGCGTCGGGGGTCCCGCCGAGGGAGGGGCTCGGTCGATGGCAAACTACCGGTTAATACCGCGGCGGAAATAAAAAGCCCCGGTTCTACCCCACGTGCGGGTCGTCGGGCCAGGAGCGAGGCGCGCCAGGGTTATGTCTGGAGACTCGCAACGTCCTGGCATGGACGTGCTCGTCCCGGTCGACGGCTCGGAGCCGGCCGCGGAGGCCCTCGATTACGCCCTCGAGCAGTTCGGCGACGAGGCGCTGACCGCGCTGTACGTCATCGACCCGGCGGACGGGGCGACGAGCTGGGGGCCGGCGGGCGCCGACGACTGGCTGTCGTCGGCCCGCAAGCAGGCGACGGCCGTCCTCGAGGACGCCGAGGAGCGGGCGGCGGCCGCCGGCGCCGACCTCGCGACGGACTCGACGACCGGCCGGCCGGCCCAGCGCATCGTCGAGTACGCCGACGAGAACGGCTTCGACCACATCGTCATCGGCAGCCACGGCCGCGAGGGGCTGTCGCGGGTCCTGCTCGGCAGCGTCGCCGAGACGGTCGTCCGGCGGTCGTCGGTGCCGGTCACCGTCGCCCGGAGATGACCGAGCCGTTTTGTCGCCGGCCGGCCAACCGCCGCGCATGGAGGCCAGCGCCGAGACCGTCGTCGACCGGCCCCGGCGGGCGGTGTTCGAGTTCATGGACGTCCCGGAGAACCAGCAGCGCATCTCGCCGCGGCTGTCGACCGTCGAGACGGTCGGCGTCCTCGACGACGGCGGCAAGCGCGCCCGGTACGTCTACCGGCTGTTCGGCGTCTCCTTCAGCGGCGAGGTCCGCGGCGTCGAGCACGACCCCCCGGAGCGCGTCGTCTTCGAGCTGACCGGCGACATCGAGGGCCGTCTCGAGTGGCGGTTCGACGACGCCGACGGCGGCACGCGGGTCACCTACGCCGCCGCCTACGACCTGGGGCTGCCACGGGTCGTCGGGCGCGTGGTCGCGCCGCTGGCCGCGCGGCTCAACCGCCGCGAACTCGAACGGACCCTCGAGAACCTCGAGGAACGACTCAGCGGATAGCCGCGCTGTCCACCGATTCGCCGAGCGTCACCCTCTCTATTGGGTGGTCGTTTTAGCACGTGTCCCGTGGTAGGTAGACTGCATGACATCATTACCAGCGACTGCCGCGGCGTTCGCACAGGTTCCGCTGCAGGAGTCGGTCGAGCAGGGCGAACTGTTCGAGTACATCCTCGGCGACACGCTGCTCGCCAGCTCGCTGTACGTCAACATCGCGCTGGCGGGGCTGGCGATACTGGTCTTCGCCGGGCTCGCACGCGGGGTCGAGGACCCGCGGGCGAAGCTCATCGTCATCGCGACGATGACCGTCCCGGTGGTATCGCTGGCGAGCTACACCGGCCTCGCCTCGGGGCTGACGATCAGCATCCTCGAGATGCCGCCCGGCCATCCGGCCGTCGACTCCTACGTGACGGTCGGCGGCCAGGAGGGTATCGTCTCGCTGTGGGGGCGGTACCTGACGTGGGCGCTGTCGACGCCGGCCATCCTGCTGGCGCTCGGGCTGCTGGCCGGGTCGAACGTCACGAAGCTGCTGACGGCCATCATCTTCGACATCGCGATGTGCGTCACCGGGCTGACGGCGGCGCTGACGACCTCCAGCTACGCGCTGCGGTGGTTCTGGTTCCTGATGAGCTGTGCCTTCTTCGCCGTCGTGCTGTACATCCTGCTGGTCGAGTGGCCCGACGACGCGGCCGCCGCCGGCACCGCCGACATCTTCGGGACGCTGAAGTACCTGACCGCGTTCATGTGGCTCGGCTACCCCATCGTCTGGGCGCTGGGCGTCGAGGGGCTGGCGCTGCTGCCGGTCGGGGTCACGTCGTGGGCCTACAGCGCCCTCGACATCGTCGCGAAGTACCTCTTCGGGTTCCTGGTCGTCCGCTACGTCGCCGACGAGCCGCGCGGCGTCACGGCCGGCGGCGACTACGGCGCGACCTCCGGGGTCACGCCGGCCGACGACTGAGCCGTATCGAAACGCATAAACTCGCGACCACCCCATCTTCTGGCGAGCCGAGGTAGCCTAGCCCGGCCAAGGCGGTTGCTTCGAGAGCAACTGTCCGTCAGGACTCGTGAGTTCAAATCTCACCCTCGGCGCTTTTTGGACGAACCCACGAACGAAGAGCGGAGCGACGGGCGAGTCCGCCCGCGACGAGACGCCGTCACGAGTTTGAACCCCGGAAGACGCGCGACGCGAGCCTTCCTTTGCGTCAAATCTCGCGCACGGTCCACGTCGGCAGCCTCGACGGCAGCCTGTACGCGGCTGCGGCGACGACGGAGACGACGCCGACGGAGACCGGCCGACCGACCACCGCCGAAGAGTCACCCGATACCGCCCTCGTCGGCGATGGGTCCGAGACGAGCCAACCGACCCCCACCGAGGAACTCCCCGATACTGACGCCCCCGTCACCGGCGACGGGCCCGGATTCGGAGCGCTGACGGCAGTCGGTGCCCTCGACGGCGTGGGCTACCGGCTGACCCGGGGGCGCGCCGACCGGAGCGACTCCCCCGACGAGTAGTTCGCGTCGCTTCCACTCCCGCAGGCGTATTGAATATCCAACATTCCCACGCCCGCCCGGTAGATTTTCGCCGCGTTCCCTCGAGCCTGTCCCGGCCCGGTCCGGTTGTTTCGGTGTGACCCCTCGCACGTGCTCTCGCCCCGGCGCGTCCCTCGCTCCCGGGGCCGTGGTCGGCGACCCGGCCGTTACTAAAATCCGGTCCGGAATCCGACCGCAGATGCACGCTCGCACAACCGGTTACCGGCGTCCCGACCGACCGTCGGGTGGAGCCTGACCGGACGGGCTCCCACCATCCCCACCGAACGGCCGGGCCGCGGTCCGCGCGACGGGGCGGCCGACCGTCCCGCGACCGCCCGCGGGGCCGGCCACGGGCCTCCGGTTCTCCCTTCCACGCCCGTCGAACAGGGGCGTCGCCCCGCCGTCGACCCGGGTGCACCGCAAGAGAAGACATTTAACGGACCCCGGCGACGGTCCGGCAGATGGCCGACTCGCGCCCGGTCGGCGGCGCGTCGGACGCGGTCCGACCCCGCCGGCACGGGACGCGCCGGAGACAGACAGCATGACACCGAACACAGGACCCTCCCGGTTTCCGCCGGTCGTACCGTCAGTGCTACTCGTCGTCGCCGTGCTCGCGGTCGTCGGGCTCGCGGCGGGTACCGTCGCCGCACAGACCAACGCGAACTTCCAGGTGGACATCAACGAGACGAACGAGCCGGTGACGGAGGGAGATACCCTCGAGGTGGAGGTGATCGTCGAGAACACGGGCGACGACGCGACCAGCAAGGAAATCACGCTCAACACCACCCTGGACGGAAACACGACGGAGCGGGACAGCAGGACAGTAGCGCTGGACGGCGGTGCGAGCGTGACGCGGACCCTGGAGTGGGACACCGAGGACGGCGACGCGGGCCGGTACACGATTAACGTCTCCAGCGAGGACGACTCCGACCGGGACCTCGCGCGGGTCACCGCCACCTCGGCGTTCGACGTCGACGTCGACGAGACGAACGAGCCGGTGCGGGAAGGCGAGACCCTCACGGTCGACGCGACCGTCGAGAACACCGACGATGCCGACGACAGCCAACTCGTGGAGCTGACGGTCGACGGGCGAACGTTCGACGACACAACGGTGAGCCTCGACGGCGGCGCCTCGGAGTCGGTGCAGCTAAAGTGGGAGACCGGGACGGGTGACGCCGGCGACTACCGGGTCAACGTCTCCAGCGAGACGGACACCGCGTCGGCGCTCGTGTCGGTCGAGGCGGGGCCGACCGCGGCGTTCAGCCGCGAGCCGGCGCTGCCGAACGTCAACGAGGCGGTCGTCTTCGACGCGAGCGACGCGACGGACCCCGACGGCACCGTCGTCGGGTACCGGTGGGTCGTCGACGGGCAGAACCGGTCGGCCGGCGAGACCCTATCGTACACCTTCACCGAGTCGGGCGAGCACGAGGTCCGGCTGTTCGTCACCGACGACGACGGGGTGACGACGTCGACGAGCCGGACGATAACGGTCAACGCCCGCCCCGACGTGTCGCTGCCGGAGGTCGACACGACGGCCGGCGAGCCGACCACCGTCGAGCCGGCGGTGAACGACGACGGCACCATCGCGCGGTACGAGTGGTACGTCGACGGCGAACTGGTGGCGACCGAGGCGACGCTGTCGTACACCTTCGCGGAGAGCGGGAGACACCAGGTTCGGCTGCAGGTCACCGACGACAACGGCGCGACGGAGGCGGCCTCGAGGGTGGTCAGGGTCTCGGAAGCAGCGACCCCGACCCCGACGGCGACGGCGACGCCGACCCCCACCGCGGACGCTCCCGGCGAGCCGTCGGCGCCGGACCAGCCGGGCTTCGGCGCCGCCGCGGCCGCCGCGGCCGTCGCCGCGGCGCTGCTCGCCCGACGGCGGTAGACCGGCGGTCAGACCCCGCCGTCGTAGTCGCCCTCGCCGGTGCGGTTCTCCGCGAACCCCCCGCGGATGGCGATCCAGCCGATGACCGACACGAACAGGATCGGCGGCAGCAGCAGGAACCCCCACAGGGGGTCGAGCCCCCACTGCAGTATCAGAAACAGGTTGCCGATCCCCAGCGCGACGAAGGGAGCCACGACCAGCGTCGCCGTCTTCCGGCCCTTCCGGAAGCCGTCGTCGTCGGGTCGGCCGCTCTCGCCGTCCATGGCCTGACTTCGGCCCGCGGCGTCAAAAGCCGTCCGACCGGGAACGGCCAATGAGTTCATGGGAACTTTGATATTACTCTGGACATTCATGTAAAATGGCGCCGGGCGTCGTGTCC
>JAHENN010000198.1 GCA_018609665.1 Haloarculaceae archaeon
CCATCGACGACAACCCCGGCGCCGTCGAGGACTACCACGACGGCGAGGACGGCGCGCTGAACTTCCTCGTCGGGCAGGTGATGCAGGCGACGGGCGGCAGCGCCGACCCCGGGACGGTCAACGAACTCCTCCGGGCGGAACTGGAGCGCTGACCCCGCGGCTCGTCACTCCTCGGCCGTCTCTCCGCTCATCGACGCGACCGGGTTGTCCGGCTCGGCCCGGGCGGCGCGCGGGTCGGCGAACAGCAGCGTCCCGAGAAGCGCCAGCGCGACCGCCTCGAGCGTCTTCGAGACGACGGCCAGCGTCGTCCGGCCCGGCTGGTCGGCGCCGGCGAACAGCCCGACCATCGGGTCGACGTAGTGGGAGCCGACGACGTCGGCCAGCCCGAGGTGGGACGGCCCGCCGGCGGCCGCCTCGCCGAGGCCGTGGCTCAGCACGGAGTGCCAGGCCACCCAGCCGACGATGTACGTCGTCATCAGCCCCGCGCCGAGCAGGTACGCGCGGCGGTGGTCGAGCCGGCCGACGCCGACCGCGACGACGCCGCCGAGCAGCGCCAGCGCCGACAGCGTGAACAGAAGCGGCTCCGGCTGCGACAGCACCTGGCCGCTCGTCAGGTACGCTCCTAGGAGCCCGCCGGCCGCGAACCGGAGCAGCTCGGCGGCACCGACGACGAAGTGGATGGCGGCGACGGCGCCGACGACCTGCAGCGCGAGGAACCGGAGCTTTCTGGCGGCGGGCTCCTCCATGCCGGCGCTCGGGTCTCGGCGACAAAGAGCGTGCCGGAAGCCGACGACACGGCGCCGCGGAGTACCAGCCTCGCGCGGGCACAGTCGCGGGCGCTCGCCCGAGCGCTCACGACGGTCGTGTCCCGCGATTCGGGCGACGAAAGGTTGAAAGTCGAAGTCGACGTACCGCCTCGCAACGTGGAGCTCATCGTCACCGAGAAGGAGAACGCCGCCCGCCGCATCGCCGACATCCTGTCGGACGGCGGCGCCGCCGCCGAGCGTCGCAACGGGGTGAACGTCTACCGGTGGGGGGACACGCGCTGCGTCGGCCTCTCGGGGCACGTCGTCGGCGTCGACTTCCCGCCGGAGTACGCCGACTGGCGGGACGTCCGGCCGGTCGAGCTGACCGGGGCCGACGTGGTGAAGACGCCGACCAAGGAGAACATCGTCCGGACGCTGCGGGAGCTGGCCGAGGCCGCCGACGAGGCCGTCATCGCGACCGACTACGACCGCGAGGGCGAGCTCATCGGCAAGGAGGCCCACGAGCTCATCCGGGAGGTGATGGACGTCCCGATTCGGCGGGTTCGCTTCTCGTCGATCACCCAGACGGAGGTCAAGAGCGCCTTCGCGGACCCCGAGGAGCTGGACTTCGACCTGGCGGCCGCCGGCGAGGCCCGCCAGGTGATCGACCTGCTGTGGGGGGCGGCGCTGACCCGGTTTCTGTCGCTGTCGGCCGGGCGGCTCGGCGACGACTTCATCTCCGTCGGCCGGGTGCAGTCGCCGACGCTGAAGCTCATCGTCGACCGCGAGCGGGAGATCGACGCCTTCGAACCGGACGACTACTGGGAGCTGTTCGCCGACCTCCAGGACGGCGAGGCCTTCGAGGCGCAGTACTTCCACCGCGACGACGGCACGGAAAACGAGCGGGTCTGGAACGAGGCCGACGCCGAGGCCGTCCTCGACGACCTCGCGGCCGCCGAGGAGGCGGTCGTCGAGTCGGTCCGCCGGCGCCGCCGCACCGACGAGCCGCCGGCGCCGTTCGACACCACCGCCTACATCAGCGCCGCCGGCTCCGTCGGGCTGTCGGCCCAGAAGGCCATGAGCGTCGCCGAGGAGCTGTACACCGCCGGCTACATCACCTACCCGCGGACGGACAACACGGTCTACCCGGACGACCTCGACCCCGAGGAACTGCTGGAGGCGTTCGTCGGCCATCCGCCGTTCGGCGAGGACGCCGAGGGGCTGCTGGACGGCGCCGTCGAGCCGACGGCCGGCGACGAGGAGACGACCGACCATCCGCCCATCCACCCGACCGGCGAGGTGCCGGGCCGCCAGGAGCTGTCCGACGACGAGTGGACGGTCTACGAGCTCGTCGTCCGGCGGTTCCTCGCGACGGTCGCCGACCCCGCCGAGTGGGAGCACCTGAAGGTGGTCGCCGACGCCGACGGCTGCCTGCTGAAGGCCAACGGCAAGCGGCTCGTCGAGGCCGGCTACCACGACGTCTACCCGTACGGCTCGGCCACGGAGAACCACGTCCCGGCGGTCGAGGAGGGCGACGTCCTGGGCGTCGACGACGCGCGGCTGGAGGCCAAGCAGACCCAGCCGCCGCGGCGCCGCGGCCAGTCGCGGCTAATCGAGGAGATGGCCGACCGGGGGCTGGGCACGAAGTCGACGCGGCACCACACCCTCGAGAAGCTGTACGACCGCGGCTACGTCGAGGGCGACCCGCCGCGGCCGACGAAGCTCGCGAGGGCGGTCGTCGAGGCCGCCGAGCGGTTCGCCGACCGCATCGTCGACGAGGAGATGACCGCCCAGCTGGAGGCGGACATGCGGGCCATCGCCGACGGCGAGGAGGACCTCGAGGCGGTGACCGACGAGTCCCGCGAGATGCTCCGGCGCATCTTCGAGGAGCTGCACGACTCCCGGGAGGCCGTCGGCGACCACCTCCGGGAGTCGATGAAGGCCGACCGGACCCTGGGGCCGTGTCCCGACTGCGGCGACGACCTGCTGGTCCGGCGGTCCAACCGGGGGTCGTACTTCGTCGGCTGCGACGGCTTCCCCGACTGCGAGTACACGCTGCCGCTGCCGAACAACGGCGAGCCGACCGCCCTCGAGGAGCGCTGCGACGACCACGACCTGCGGCGCGTGAAGATGCTCGCCGGCCGGAGCACGTTCGTCCACGGCTGTCCCCGCTGCGAGGCGGAGGCGGCCGACGAGGCCGACGACCGGGTCATCGGGGCGTGCCCGGACTGCGGCGACGACCACGGCGGCGAACTGGCGATCAAGCGGGTCCGCAGCGGGTCGCGGCTCGTCGGCTGCGTCCGTTACCCCGACTGCGAGTACTCGCTGCCGCTGCCCCGCCGCGGCGAAATCGAGGTCGTCGACGAGGCCTGCGCCGACCACGACCTGCCGCACCTCCACGTCGTCGACGACGGGGACGACCCCTGGGAGCTGGGCTGTCCCGTCTGCAACTACTCGGAGTTCAAGCAGCGGCAGGCCGCCTCGGCGGTCGAGGACCTCGACGGCGTCGGCGAGAAGACGGCCGACAAGCTGGCCGCCGCCGGCGTCGAGTCGCTGGAGGACCTCCGGAGCGCCGACGCCGACGCCGTCGCCGGCGAGGTCCAGGGCGTCTCCGCCGACCGCATCCGCGAGTGGCAGGCGGCGATCGATGTCGACGCCGACGCCGACGCAAGCGCCGACTGAGCGCCCGCCGCGCCATTCGAAGCCGTTTTGACCACACGCTGAGTTGAGACGGGTATGAGTGCGCCCTGGTCCGACTGGGACCACATCGTCAAAATCGACCCGGACAAGACGCTGCCGGAGGGCGAGACGTTCGAGGACGTCTGTGCGACCGGGACGGACGCCCTCGAGATCGGCGGGACGACCGGCATGACGGAGGCGAAGATGGCCCGGGTCGTCGAGGCGACGGCGGCACACGACGTCCCCGTCTACATCGAGCCGTCGAACGTCGCCTCGGTCGTCCACCGCGAGGGGCTGGACGGCTACCTCATCCCGGTCGTGCTCAACGCCGGCGACGTGTTCTGGACCACCGGCGCCCACAAGGAGTGGGCCCGGCTCGACGACGCCATCAGCTGGGACCGCACGTTCACCGAGGCGTACATCGTCCTCAACCCCGACTCGTCGGTCGCCGAGTACACCGACGCCGACTGCGACCTCGGGGCCGACGAGGTGGCCGCCTACGCGGAGGTGGCCGAGCAGATGTTCGGCCAGGAGATCGTCTACGTCGAGTACTCCGGCACGTTCGGCGACGGCGAGCTGGTGCGGGCGGCGGCCGACGCCGTCGAGGAGGCGACGGTCTTCTACGGCGGCGGCATCGGCGACTACGAGACCGCCTACGAGATGGGCAGGCGCGCCGACACCGTCGTCGTCGGCGACCTCGTCCACGAGGAGGGCGTCGACGCCGTCCGGGAGACCGTCGAGGGCGCCGCCGACGCGACGGCGGAGACGACCGGGCGGTAGGCGTCGCGTCGTCGGCGACGTCGGCTCGCCGCAGGCGGACCGGCCCGCCCTCCCCGCGCTCCCCGCGCCCGACGACCGCGCGGCGGCCCCGCGGCGGACGGCCGCTCCCGACCGGAAAAGTGGGGCTTAAGGGTCGGCCGCCTGAATCAGGCGTATGGACGACCGCACGTACACGGCCGACGCCGAGCCGGGCGAGGAGGTCACCGTCGCCGGCTGGGTCCACGAGATACGGGACCTTGGCGGCATCGGCTTCCTCATCCTCCGGGACACGGCCGGCCGCATCCAGGTGAAGTTCGAGAAAGAGGAGATGGACGACGACCTCGTTGCGACGGGGCTGGACGCCGCCCGGGAGTCGGTCATCTCCGTGACCGGCGTCGTCGAGGAGGAGCCCCGCGCGCCGACGGGCGTCGAGGTCTCCCCGGAGGCAATCGAGGTCGTCGCTCCGGCCGACACCGAACTGCCGCTCGACCCGTCCGGGAAGGTCGACGCCGAACTGTCGACGCGGCTGGACAACCGGACGCTGGACCTCCGCCGCGAGGAGGGCCAGGCGGTCTTCGAGGTCCGTGCCGAGATGCTGCGTGCGGTCCGGACGGCGTTCCGCGCCGCCGACGCCACCGAGATCAACACGCCGAAGATCGTCGCCACGGGAACGGAGGGCGGCACCGAGCTGTTCCCCATCACCTACTTCGGCCAGGAGGCGTTCATGAACCAGAGCCCCCAGTTGTTCAAACAGCTCGTGGCGGGCTCGAACGTCGAGCGGGTCTTCGAGATCGGCCCCATCTTCCGCGCCGAGGAGCACAACACCCCGCGGCACATCAACGAGGCGACCTCCATCGACTTCGAGGGCGCCTTCTGCGACCACGAGGACGCGATGGACGTCTGCGAGGACGTCGTCGTCGCGGCCTACGAGGCCGTCGCCGACAACTGCGGGCGGCAGCTCGAGGCGCTGGGGCTGGAGGCGTTCGAGCCGCCGGAGACGCCGTTCCCGCGGCTGACCTACGAGGAGGCCATCGAGCGCATCAACGCCACCGGCGCCCTCGACGAGCAGCTCACGTGGGGCGACGATCTGCCGACCGAGGGCGAGAAGGCACTCGGCGACGACGTCGGCGGCCACTACTTCATCACCGACTGGCCGGCTGAAATCAAGCCGTTCTACATCATGAACCACGAGGACGGCGAGCGGTCGACGGGGTTCGACCTGATGCACCCCCGGATGGAGCTGGTCTCCGGCGGCCAGCGCGAACACCGCCGCGAACACCTCATCGAGGGGTTCGAACGGCAGGGGCTCGACCCCGAGGCCTTCGAGTACTACACCAAGATGTTCAGGTACGGCATGCCGCCGCACGCCGGCTGGGGGCTCGGCGCCGAGCGGCTGCTGATGACGATGCTCGACCTCGACAACATCCGGGAGGCGGTGCTGTTCCCACGTGACCGGCAGCGGCTCTCGCCCTGACGGTCACGTGGGAGCTCGTCGGGCGAGCGAAGCGAGTCCGACGGTGTTCCCGCGAGACAGACAGCGGTTGAGCCCGTAGGCGAAACCGCTGTCCGACGAGCGGGGGCTCGGAAGTCGCAGCCCGCACAGCCGAGCGAAGCGAGGCGAGCAGGACCGTCTTCAGAAGTTTCCACGGGATCGCCAACGTCTAAGCCCGTAGGGCGAAGGCGTTGGGAGCCAGCGAGGCGAACGGACTGGGTCTCGCGGGACCGCCAGCGGCTGTCGCCGTAAGGGGACGGCGCCGCCGGTCGAGCGACTACCACGCCCGGATGGCCCGGGCCGTCCAGCGGGCGGCGACGCCGAAGGCGAGCGTGCCGAGCAGAAGGGCGGCCGGAACCCGGAACGCCCAGGCGCCGACGCCGGAGAAGGAAAGCGGGAGCGCGACGGGCGCGGAGTCGCGGACGGGCTTGAACCCCCGATAGACGGCGAGCGGGCCGACGGCGGGCGAAAGCGCCAGGAGCCAGCAAACCGCCAGCCCGCCGTTCCGGCACGCCGAGGCGGCCGCCAGCACGACCCCGAGGAGGACGACCCCGTACAGCGAGAGCTCCCCCGCCGGAAGCGAGGCGAGTTCGGAGACGAACGCGACGGCGGCGGTGAGGGCAAACGGCGCAGCGGCGACCGCGAGCGCACGGCGCGTGGCCCGGGAGTCGGCTCCGAGAGTCGCGTCGCGGACCCCCATGCGGCCGAGTTCGACGGGGCGCATCAAAAGCCCTAGTGCAGGCGCAAGCCTGCACGTCGTCAGACCCCGTCTGACGGAACCCTCAACGAGCGAGCGGGGCCGTTGCCCCCGAGCGAAGTAGGGTAGGGTAGTTTACTCGTCCGAGTCGTCGTCGGGTTCGTCCCGGGTCGCCCGGTCGTCGCCCGTCGGGATGCCGGGCGAGTACACGTACGTTTTCCCCTCGGTCAGCACGACGTACTCGCCGCGGGACTCGTCGTGGATGACCCGTTCGTCTGCGTCGATAGCGACGTCGACGATCCCCTTCAGCCCGGAGAGCTCGACGACGTGGCCGGGTTTTACCTCCGGGACGTGGCCGGCGGAGATCCACTGGTTGAACTCCGCCGTCCGGAGCTGCTGCCGGATCACGTCCGGCCGCCGGCTCCCCCGGCTGAGGCGCCAGCTCACACCGGCACCGACGAGCAACGCGAGGCCGAGACCGATCGAGAGCACGCTCGACCGCGGCACCGGACCGGTCTCCGGGAGGTCGATCGTCCGGTCCTGATCGACTCTGGTGACCGACCGGTTCGACCGTCTCCGCTCGGAGCCGTCGAGGGACCCCTCGAACCGGTAGGTCCGCGAGTCCACCCTGAGCGGCGCCTCGGTCCGGTACTCACCCTCGTAGCGGTCCGAACTGTAGCTCGTCCGCAACACGACGCGAACATTCAGCGTCGCGTCGTCCGGGAGCTGGCGGTCGACCGGGACGATCGTCCGGTTCCGGAACCGTGACACGTTCAGCTCGAAGACGGTCCGCTCGCCGCCCGTGGACGCCGGCGACAGCCGGCGCCGGTCGCTCCAGATCACTTCTTCGCCTTCGGTCGCCCGAAGGACGACAGCGGCCGTGTGGGCGAACTCGGCGCCTCCGGACGCGGTCGACCGGTCGTCGACGAGCAGTCGGACGGTCGGTGACGCACCGAGGAAGTACAGCCCCTGATTTCGCAGCGTCCGGTTCCGCTCGTACAGCGGCGAGTCCCGTGTGACCGTCGCCTGCGTCGTGACGTTCGTTGCGAACTCCTCGGTATCGGCGACCTCCTGCTGCTGTGTCGTCGGCGGTCCGGTCGCGAACGTCAGCCCCGACAGCAGCAACAGTCCCACTCCACCGGCAGCTAGGCCGACGATCACGTATCGGCCGTACTTGGCGAAGACGTACTCGATTCGCAGCTCCGGTTTCGTCGTCACGCGGGAGGTACGTTCGATGGTGAACGGTGGGTAACAAAAAGGTAGCCCTGTCGCCCAGTCGGGCGAGACCGCCGTCAGCCACGACCGCGAACCGCATCCAGCCAGCGGCGTATCCGGACGCGCGCCGGCGCCGACGAGGAGCGCGACCGGGTCCGTATCGGCGTCGTGCCCAGAAACAGGAGCAGCAGCAGCGTGGTGACGACGGCGATGACCGCGTTTACAGCGGCCAGCGCGACGATCGGGGCGATCTCGTGAAGCGCGATGATCGTGCCCGGCGGGAGAACCAGGAGGTACCGGTGCTCGGAGAGGGCCAGTTGATGATTACCCGGCTCCGAGGGGACGTCGACGGACACGTTCCTCGTCGCCTCGGCGCGGGGGCCGACGTATATCCCGTCGTCCGGAGGGTCGGCGATATCTCCCTCGGACTCGATCACGACGAGAACCGGGGTGAGACCAGCGTTGTCGTGGCGGTAGGTGATCTCGGCCTCCTGCCCGGTCCGGTACGTCCCGTTCTCCTCCGGAGTCTCGGATACCGCCTGTATGCCGATCGCGGTCGGGCCGCTGGGCAGCGTCATCGCCGCCGTGGCGATCACCACGACCGCCGTGACCACCAGCGGAATGAGCAGCAGCGGTCTGAGTCCGGACCGGTCCGTCTTCTCGCGGTCGTAACGACGGGACTCGAAGAACGAACTCACGAGTCCGAGCACCACGAGACCGACCCCCAGCCCGACGAGCCGTACCGGTTGCCCGAGGGCCGACTCCTGGACGAACAGGACGGCGGAGCCGACGAAGGGGATCACGACCGGATCGCCCCCCGGTTCGGGGACGTATCCCAGCACCCGGTTGCGGGTGACCACGGGTTCCCGCCCCGCCTGGTCGGTCACGGGGTTGTTGTCGCCCTGGGTGACGTATCCGGTCTCCGTCTCCTCGACGATGCGGTGGGTGGTCGGGCCGGACTCCGTCAGCGTGACGTCGTCGAACACGATGACGTCGCCGGGTCCGTACTCCCTCTCGACGAGGAAGTCCGGGACGGCGACGACCGCATCGCCCCGTTCGACCGTCGGCTCCATACTGCCGGACTCGATGACGATCAGGCCCATCGGAACCCCGAGCAACTGGGTGACGAGAACGCCGAAGAGGAAGAACACGGCGGCGAGCAGGCCGGCAGTACGGAACATTCCAGTACGGACCTGTGGGCAATCGGTCATAAAAGCTTCCGGAGAGCGGGCGGAACGACGGCGCAACGTCCCGACGGAAGGAGACGACGGGTCGCCGGCGTGACGTGGCGGGGTCGGCTCGCGGGCGGCCGGCGAGGATGCCCCCCTGGCCACGGGGCGGTCCGACGCCGTGGCTATCCGGGGTCGATTCGACGGGTGGATATAAGGAGCAGAGTGTCATAGGCTGTCATGGATGAATCGACGCTCGGTCCTCGTCGCCGCCGGGGCCGCGGTCGCGGGGGGCGGCGGTACGCTCGGCGCAAGCGCGTTCGGGACCGACAGCGCGTTCGGGACCGTCGGGACCGCCGTCGAGACCGAGGACGTTGCGATTCTGGACCCCGAAACCGGTGCCCGGATTCGCAGCCCCGACGTCGGCGGACGGGTCCGGCAGCGACGCGTCAACGTTCGGCAGGCGGCGTTCGACCTCCGCCGTACCGACGCCGCCGACGCGGACCGGTACGAGGTGAGCGTGACGTTCGTCGGCGACGACGGCGCGCCGCTTTCCGACCTCGAGAGCGCGTTCGACGGCGGTCTGGTCGACCTGCGCGTGTTCGCCCCGACCGCGTCGGGAGCGGTACGGTTCGTCGACGCCGTCGAGCCACGGGAGAGCCTGCGCGACCGGGGCGGCCAACCGCCCGGCCCCGGAGAGTTCCTCGACAGCGACGGCGTGGCCCGGTCGCACGTCCCGGACGTCGGGTCCGCGGCGGCCGACGGGCACGGCGCCGTCACGGTCGAGGGCGACCGGACGGTCCGCTGTGGCGTGCTGGCGACCGTCGGCGACTCGACCGCGGGCGAGTACCCCGGGCTACGCGTCGGGGTGGCGCCGCTGTAGAAAACTGCGGGCGAAACGCGCCCGTATCAGTTGCTCCCGTTACTGCTCCGTGATGTCGATGAGGAGGTCCGGGAACTCGAAGGTATCGTTACCGGGGTCGACGTCGCCGAGCGTCACGATGGTGGCGATCTGGGCGGTGTCGCCCTGGTCGCCCAGGGTGATACTGCCGTTCGAGTCGACGTTCTTCTGCAGGCCCGGGACGTAGGTTCGACTGTCCCCGTTCTGGTCGTTGTAGGCGGCGTCGGGATAACTGTCTCCACGGAGGTTCGAAGCGTCGTCCTCGATGTACTGCGCGCTGGCGCTGACGTTGTTGCGGGTGCCGACACCGGTCGACAGCAGGCGGAAGTCCACGACGTTGGTGATAGCGTTGTCCAGACTGCTGTAAGAACTCCCGCTCTCCTGAACGAACTCGACGTTGATCTCGAACGTCGGGTTATTGCTGTTCGCATGGTGCAGGCCGAACGTGTCCTGCTGGACGTTGACCCGGCGTGCGCTCGGGTCACCGGTGATGTCGATGGTGCTTATTGGGTCGTTGCTACCGGCGTTCTGTGCCTGGGTGTGCGAGTCGTAGACCTCGACGTCCTCGCCCTCGACGGTCACGTCGACCGTGCCGAAGGCCGCACTCGTACTGAACGCGCCCGATCCGATTACTGCCCCGCTTGCGGCGACTGTCGCCCCCGCACCGAGGATGAAGTTGCGTCGCTTCATCTGTAAATACACGACACAGCGCTATGCACCTAACCCCACAGGCGACATTGTCAGCTCTCCGCCGTTGCGAGTTACCTACGCTGTTCGTGCTGTGAATCAATCCCAAACGGTGTCTGGGTACGCGTTCGCCCGCACCGGTCAGTTCTCGACCTGCTCGACGTCGACCCGAAAGTCGGGAAGGCGCGTGCTTTCCGCGTTGTCGGCGACGCTGACCACCGCCGCGACCTGGAGCGTCGCGCCGCCGGTCGACAGCGTCACCGCGCTCCGCGATTCGGCCTCGCCGACGTCGGGGACGGTCCGGCGTGCATCGTTGTTCTGGTCGAGGTACTCGAGGTCTCCGGGCGTCCCGTCGTTGCCCTCCAGGGTGTCCCGCATGTCCTGATTCGGGTCGGTGTCGACGAACGTCCGCTCGCTGTCGCCCTCGGCGGTCGTCAGCAGGCGGAAGTCCCGGATGTCGTCGCCGAGGTACCCCTCCAGGTCGTCAAGGTCGTCACCGGAAGAGTCGATCATCGTGACGCTCACCTGGTAGCTCCGGCCGTCGTTTGCGGTGTGTCGGAGCCCGAAGGCGTCCGTCTGTACGTTCACGCGGTTCTCTTGGAGGTCACCGCTGACCGTCGGGTCGCCGGTCCTGTTTTGATCGTTCTCGGCGTCATCGTGGCTCGGATACGCCGCAACCGCCTCGCCGGTCACGGTGACGTCGACGCCCCCGAACGCGGAACTGGAGCTGAACGCGCCGCTGCCGAGAACCGCGCCGCTCGCCGCGATGAGCGAGCCCCCTCCAACGAGCACCGTCCGTCGACGCATCCGTCGTTTCCTACGACTGGCATCCTCAAAGGACGGTTGCCGGCATTGTTAGACGGCTGAGAGGCCTTCACACGCCGAGGGAGCCGAGACTCACGGGTCGACCGGCTCGGACCCATCGAACAGCGTCCCGAGCAGCTTCCGCTGTGCGGTCCGGAGGTGCTGGGTGAACGTCGTCCGGGTGATGTCCAGGTCCTCGGCGATGTCCTCGGCGCTGGCCCCCTTGGGCTGCTCGAAGTAGCCGCGACGGTACGCCGCACGGATCGATTCGAGCTGGCGGTCGGTCAGCGGGTCGAGGAGCTCCGACCGGGTCGCGCTCCGTTCGGCCCGGTCCAGCGCCCCGGTCGCGAGAAGCTCCACGCCGTCGAACTCCGCTTCGAGCGCGTCCACGAGGTCGTTCGTGCCGACGCCGTCGGTCAGGCGGGCCGTCACCACGGCGGCGCCGTCGGTCAGGACCGCCGACTCCGGAGCTGCCCGGTTGTCGAGGAGCACCTCGCCGGTGTGCCGTCCCGAGGGCTGGAACCGGAACCGGGTCGCGCCGTCCGGGGCGACCTCCGTCTCGTGTTCGGCCACGCGAGAACACGCCCCGAGGGCGTCCTCGACGGGAGCCGGCGCCGCTTCGGTCCGCCCGTAGAGCTGGTTCGCCTCGGCCCCGTCGAGGAACGTGGCGATCTCGCCCGGGGACTCCTCGAAGGGAGCGCGGTCGGCGAGAGCGGCCAGCGCACACCGGTCGTCGGGCACCCGCAGGCGGGCGTACCGCGCCGAGTCGTTCATCAGGGAGTTCCGCATCTCGACGGCACTGAACGCGTACGCCAGTGTCCGGCCGAGCCCCTCAACTACCTCCGACCCCGGGATGTCGGGCCGCCGGGACCCGGAGTAGATGCCGACCGCCCCGTATCTGATGTCGTCGTGGGCGATCGGGACGGCGACTCCGGCGCTGAATCCGTGCTCCTCGGCGAGCGGTTGCCACTCGTCGGCGGCGAGCTCCCCGGACCGGACGATTACGGGAGAGGCGGCGTCGAGCGCGCGGACCGCCGGGTCGGCCGACCGCAACGCCGGGTCGGCGTCCTGTAGCTCGGACCGGTACTGCTGTGCGTCGCCCGCGGCGGCGCTGACGGCCGCCTCCGGACGGGCCGTGTCCCGGGTCGTCCCCTCGCCCGGCGTGACGACGAGCGCGAGTTCGCAGTCGTCGACGGTCCGTGCGAGGCGGTCACAGAAGCGGTTCGCGAGTTCCGACTTCGTCGTTTCGTGCGCCAGGACCGACCAGATGGCCCCTCTGGTGTCGAGCTGCTGGCGGAGGGCCTGCTCGCGCTGGCGCTGGGCGGTGATGTCCTGCAGGACGCAGATGGAGGGAGCGTCCGTGGCGGCGACGTTGCGGGTCGTGAGAAGGCAGTATCGCACGTTGTCGAGGCTGTCGACCACGCGGATTTCCTCTTTTGTCGCGGGCATCTCCTCGGTCGCCCGCCGAAAGGTGTCCCCGTCCGCCTCGTGGACGAACGTCGAAACGTCCATCGACCCGAGACGCGACCGGTCACAGCCGAGCAGGTCGCAGAACTGCTCGTTCGCGTCGACGATTCCGCCGTCGCGGTAGTAGCAGACGCCCTCGGCGACCGACTCGGCGAGCATCTCGTAGCGTTCATTCCGCCATTTCAACCGTTGTTGCGTCAGCTTGTTCGCGACGGCGTTCTGGACCCGGTTTATCAGTACCTCGGGGTGCTCGACCACCTCCTGTTTCCTGACGTAGTCGTCGACTCCCGTCGCGATGGCCTCGCTGGCAATCTGCTCGCTTCCCTTCGAGGTGATGAGGACGTACGCGAGGCCCGGCCGATCGCTCCGGAACCGTTTGAGTAACTCGAGCCCCGAGGCGCCCGGCAGGCCGTAGTCGCAGATGACGCAGTCGAACGACCCCTTGTTGAGTTCGGCGCGAGCCGCTCTCTCGTCGTGGACGGCCGTGATGCCCATCTCTCCGTCGGCCTTCTTGAGTATCCCCGTGACCGTCTCCGTCCACGCCTCGTCGTCGTCGATGAGAAGCGCCCGCACGTCCGAGGGGCTGGAATCGTCGTCCGGCCTCATCGTGGGTGAGAGAGCGCTTCGCTTCCGGAGACACATACTACCAGGATGTCAAGGGTAGAGCGTTCCCCACACTTTATTGCTTTGAAATAGTCTTGTATTATCATATAACTCAAACAAAATCATGTGGATTGTCCACAAGGGATTTTAATTTCGGTTCCGATTGGGGAAACGATGCAGGAGGGGGAGCAGATACTGCACCTACCGGAGGAGACGGAGCTCGCGAGGACCTGTGCCGACGTCCTCGAGACGTGGGACGGGCTGACCGAAATCAGGGAGACCGGACCCTCCAATCGGGCGCTCGACCGTCTCGACGGCCCACGGACGGTCGGCGTGTTGCTCGGGGACGGCGCACCACGAGTCGACACCGTATCGTTCGTCCGGGCCGTTCGAGACGAACACCCCGACCTGCCGCTCCTTCTGTACGGGAGCGAGGAACGCGTCGACCCGGCGGCAGCCGTCGACGCCGGGGTCACAGATGTCATCCAGCAGGGGACCGGGGGTGTATCGCCCGCGCTGATAGAGACCCGTCTCAGGAACACCGTCGTGCGGTACCGCGACGAGCGGCGGACCGAGCGTCGATACCAGCGGCTGGTCGAGAAATCGAGCGACATGATCGTCGTTCTGGACGGGTCAGGGACCTTCGAGTACGTGAGTCCGGCCGTCGAGACCGAGTTCGGCTACGAACCGAGCGACCTCGTCGGGGAGGACATCACCGACTACGTCCACCCGGACGACATCGAGAGGGCTCTCGAACGCCTCGGCTCGCTGGTAGGGACCCCGGGCGGGCACGAGACGGTCGAGGTACGGTTCGACGCGGACGGCGAGTGGCGATGGGTCGAGGCGTACGGCCGGAACCTGATGGAGGACCCCGACGTCGGTGGGATCGTCGTTCACGGGCGGGACATCACCGAGCGCAGACGACGGGAAGAGCGGCTGGAGTTGTTCGAGCAGGTCGTCGAGACGGTCAACGACGGGATCCACGCCGTCGACGTTTCCGGCCGGTACACCTACGTGAACGACCGGTTCGTCGAAATGACCGGATACACCCGGGAGGAACTCCTCGGGAGCGACCCGAGGGACCTGTTTCCCGACGCACCGAACGAGGAGTTCGAAGCGGCCATGCGGGAGATGTTGCGCGGCGACCTCGAGCAGTACTTCACCGAGATCGATATCGAAACGAAGGACGGCGAGGCGTGTCCGCTCGAGGTGAACATCACGCCGCTGGGCAGCGACGGCACGTACAGGGGAGCAGTCGGAGTCGCGAGAGACGTCTCCGAGCGCCGCGAGCGCGAGGAGACGCTGAACGCCCTGCACAGGGCGACCCAGGAACTCATCGCCGCCTCGGACACGGAAACGGTCGCCGAACTCGCCGTCGAGACCGCACGGTCGGTGATGAATCAGCCGCTCAGCGGCATCTTCGAGCACGACGAGGCGGCGTCGGCGCTCGTTCCGGTGTCCACCACCGACGAGTCGAAGGAAGTGGTCGGCGACCCGCCGACGTTCTCCGAGGGGGAAGGCCTCGTCTGGAAGGTGTTCGAACGGGGCGGCGTGGAGGTGTACGAGGAGGTCGGCCAGGAACCCGGCCGGTACAATCCCGATACGCCGATCGGAAGCGAAATCATCGCGTCTGTCGGTGATTTCGGCGTCATGATGTTCGGGTCGACCGACCCGCAGGGGTTCGACGAGTTCGACGTCACGCTGGCGAAGCTGCTGAGCGAGACCGTCGAGGGCAGCCTCAAGCGGGCGGCGCGGGAGTCGGAACTACAGACGAAACGGCGCGAACTCCAGCGGCGGAACGACCGGATCGAGGCGCTCCACGACGTCGCCAAGCGGATGAAGACGGCCGACGACGTCTCGGAGGTGTACAGTATCACCATCGACGCCGCCGAGCGGATCCTCGAGTTCGACGCGAGCCTGATCACCGAACGGGACGGCGATAAACTGGTGACGACCGCCCTCGTGGGGAGCGACGAGGACGGGTATTACGAGACGACGCCGCTCGACAGAGAGGACAACCTCGCAGTCGAGACGTTCACCGAGGGCGAAATGATACTCAGCGACGACCTCCAGGCCGACGGGTACGCCCCGGCGAACTCGGAGTACCGATCCGCGATCAGCGTCCCGCTGGGCGATTGGGGCGTGTTCCAGACGGTCAGCGAACGGCCGGGCACGTTCGACGCCTCCGACCGGCAACTCGCGGAACTCCTGCTCGAACACACCGTTGCGTCGGTGACCCGCCTGGACCGCGAACGGGAGTTGAAGCGACGGGCGGCGGCACTCGAGCGACAGAACGAGCGCCTCGACAGCTTTGCAAGCATGGTGAGCCACGACCTGCGAAACCCCATGGACGTCATCCGTGGCCGGCTCGCGCTCGCCCGCAAGAGCGCCGACGAGGAGCATCTCGAGGCCATCGAGGGGGCGCTCGAACGGATGGACGAACTGATCGAGGAGTTGCTGCTGCTCGCCCAGCGGCCGGACGAGCAGCGCGACCGGGTCGAACTCGACATCGGGGCCGTCGCACGGGTCGTCTGGGGCCGGATCGACACCGGCTCGGCGCGACTGGAGCTGGACGAGCCGCCGACCGTCCGGATGAACCAGCAGCACCTGAGACAGCTCCTGACGAACCTCTTCGAGAACAGTCTCGAACACGGCGGTGAGGTGTCGACGGTCACCGTCGGCGGGACCGAGAACGGGTTCTACGTCTCCGATGACGGGACCGGAATCGCGCCGGAGGAACGCGGGGAAGTATTCGAGTTCGGCCGCTCGCTGGAGGACGGGACCGGGATCGGCCTCGCAATCGTCGAGATGATAGCGGAAGCACACGACTACGGGGTGACGGTAACCGACAGCGAGGCGGGCGGCGCCCGTTTCGAGTTCCAGCCGCTTCGAAACGCCAGGACTCGCGTGACGCTGTCGGAGCGCGGTACCTGAACCCCCGGTAGACGGCGAGCGGGCCGACGGCGGGCGAAAGCGCCAGGAGCCAGCAGACCGCCAGCCCGCCGTTCCGGCACGCCGAGGCGGCCGCCAGCACGACCCCGAGGAGGACGACCCCGTACAGCGAGAGCTTCCCCGCCGGAATCGAGGCGAGTTCGGAGACGAACGCGACGGCGGCGGTGAGGGCAAACGGCGCGGCGACCGCGAGGAGTGCACGGCGGGGCAAGCGGGGGTCAGCCCCGAGAGTCGCGTCGCGGACCTCCATGCGACCGAGTTCGACGGGGTGCACGAGAACTGTAATCCCGCCGCTCACAGCAGCAGCACGGCCAGAGACAGCGTCAGCGCCGCGACGACGAGGAAGACGCCCGTGCCCATCGACACCCGGAGGTCGATGGTCTGGCGGCCGCCGTTGGCCCGCGCGGCCGCCTCGAGGCCGGGCA
>JAHENN010000199.1 GCA_018609665.1 Haloarculaceae archaeon
CGCGGTCGCGGTCGCACCGTCGTCCGGCGCCGCGACCAGCTCGAACCCCTCGAGGGAGGTTCCGGCCGACCAGGTCGCCGCGGCGTCGCCGGACGGCTCCGGCGAGACGGCGTCGACCGCGTACCCCTCGGGCGGGGCGACCACGAACCGCCGGTCCGGCTCGAAGCCGCTGGCGAACGGCTCGGTGACGACCAGCCGGTCGCCGTCGACGGCCGCCAGGTTCTCCCAGCGGAGCGTCAGCGTGACCGTCCCGACGTCGTCCGCCGACTCGACGGTGACCGCGGCCTCCCCGACCGACATCGACCGGCCGGTGGCGTTGCCGGCGTCGGCGGCGACCCGCGACATCCGGTTCTCGAACCGGGTCGCCAGCCGCTCCTGGGCCGTCTCGTTGGCCGACAGCGACTCGAAGGCGTCCCGCTCGCTCGCCGTCTCCAGGTCGTACGTGTAGGTCACCGACACGTCGGCGTCCCCGTCGGCCGTCAGCGCGACGCGGAACTCCTCGCCGCCGTGTCCGGCGGCCGCGGGCGCCGCCAGCGCCGACGACACCACCGCCAGCGCCACGACGAGGCCGACGAGTCGCGTCGCTCCGCTCATCGTCTCCGGGACGGCGCCGGCGTACGTCCGTCGGCGGTCGCCGAGGTCATGCCTCCGTCTCCTCGTCGCTTCCGTCGTCCCCTGCGGGCTCGTCGTCGGTCTGCTTCGCTTCGTCGTCATCGTCGTCCTCACCGTCGTCGTCACTTTCGGCCGCCTCGTCGTCGCGTTCGTTCTCTTCGTCCTCGCGTTCGTCTTCGCGCTCGTCTTCCGCGTCCTCGCGCTCGTTCTCGCGCTCGTCTTCGTCCTCACGTTCGTCTTCGGCCTCCTCGCGTTCGTCTTCGGCCTCCTCGCGCTCGTTCTCGCGCTCGTCGACCGCCTCCTCGGCGGTCTCGCTCGCCTCCTCGGCGAGTTCGACGGCGCGCTCCTCGCTGCCGTTCTCGAGGGCGGCGTCGGCCGCCTCCAGCGACGCGCGGGCCTCCGCGAGCGTCTCGGTGCTGGCGTTGCCGCTGCCGTTCAGCCGCTCCTCGGCGAACTCGAGGCGCGTCTCGGCGAGAGAGACCGCCTCGGTGGCGTTGTCCGGCTCGCCCTCGAACTCGACCTCAACCTCCCGCTCGCCGTCCTCGCGTTCGACCTCGACGGCGACGGCGCCGTCGGCGCGCTCGATTTTGACCTCGACGTCGACCTCGCCGGACTCGTTGCCCGCGATGCTGCGGGCGACGGCCGACACCTCGGCGCCGCTCAGGTCGTCGGCCTCCTGGCCGAGCGTCCGGATCGCGGTGGCGTTGACGCCGTTGGCCTCGAGGGTCTCCTCGGGCAGCGCCGCGGCCGTCTCGTTGGTCTCGTTCAGCTGCGCCCAGACCGCGTCGAGCTCGGCGTCGAGCTCGGCGATCTCCGCGCGGTACTCGCCCTCGGAGAGTTCGCCCTCGCGGCGCTCCTCGCGGAGCTCCTCGCGCTCCTCGCGGAGGTCGGCGAGCCGCTCCTCCAGCGTCTCGGTGCGCTCGGCGACGCGCTCCGCGCGCTCGTCGTCGTCCTCGGCGGACTCGATTTCGACCTCGTAGGCGCGCGTCTCGATCTCGCCTTCGAGTTCGGCCCCCTGGACGCCGACGACGCCGGAGAGGCGTTCGCCGGGGGTGATCTCGTCGTTCGACGTCTGTTCCTCCTGTGCCACGACGGCAGCCGCCGGGACGACGAGCGTCCCGACGACCACCAGCAGCGCGACGATCGGACCGGATCGGTGCATCACACCCGAACGGAGCCCCGGGAGGTGTGTATAAACCCCGGGCCGTTGGCGCGACTCCGGCCCGATTGACCTCGATTAAGCCGGATTAAATCCGGCCGCAGTACGTGGGTTTGCTCGTGAGGGCGGGGCGAGCCGCGGTGAACGGTCGACAGATATATTAGTCGTGCTCGCCAGGCGGCGCGAGGACGTTCCCCCGGCCGAGGCAAAACCCCTCGCGCCGGCCCGCCTCCCGGAGGTCGGTCGTCACCTGGCTGGTCTTGGCGTCGGTCCAGCCGAGCGCCTCGGCGAGTTCGGCCTGCTTCATCCGGCCGCCGTTTTCCTCCAGCAGCCCGATGACCTGCTCCTCGTTGCTCAGCAGTTCTCCGTCGGTCGGCGCCGGGCCGGGGTCGTCGCCGTCGCCGCCGCCGAACGGGCCGACGTCGCGTCGTGCGGCGACGGCGGCCGCTCCGGCGACGGCCGCCACCAGCACGGCCGCGGCGACGAGCGACGATATCCCGCCGGGGACGCCGCCGTCGTTCGTCGCCTCGCCCTCGGCGCCGGCCGGGACGAACCGCGCCCGCGGCTCGTCGGCGGTGAACCGCCTGGTGCCCTCCCAGACGACCGCGTTCTCGCGGGTCTCGGCGGGCACCGGCGTCGCCGACCCGACCGTGTAGCCGTCGGGGCCGGCCACGAGCAGCGTCGTCTCGTTGTCGAGCGGCAGGCCGCCGACGGCGTCGCCCGCGGCCAGCGCGTCGCCGTCCGTCGCCGCGAAGTTCGTCCACCGGAAGCGGTAGGTGACGACGCCGTACGCCTGCGGCAGTTCCTCGCGGTCGGCCGACACGGACACGTTCCGGATCGCCATCTCCCGGCCGGTCGTCGCGGTCGCGTCCTCGGCGGTCGCGTTCAGCCGGTTGTGGAACCGCTCGCGGTAGGTCGCCGGCTCCGACTCGACGTCGGACCGGACGGACTCGAAGGCCTGCTCCTCCTCGTCGGTCGCCAGCCGGACCCGATAGGTGACCGTCCACGTCGCGTCGCCCGACTCCTCGACCGCGACCGACAGCAGCACGTCGTCGGGGTCGACCTCGTCCGGCTGTAGCGGCGTCGGGGCCGCCGCGGCCGCCGGCGCCGTCAGGAGGCCAGCGAGAACCGCCACGAGCGCCACCCGTACCGCGGGACGCCGCCCGTCGGTCATCGCCGCCGGACCGCCAGCACCACGAGGGCGGCGGGGACGGCGGCGATCACCAGCGCCCGGAGCACGACCACGACGCCGGCGCCTCCGGAGCCGCCGCCGCCGTCACCCCCGGCCGGCGTCGGCGACGCCGTCTCCGTGGGTGCGTCCGGGTCGACGAACTCCATGAAGAACCCCGAGAGGTCGCTCGTCTCGGGGTTGACGAACACGCTGTTGGCCTGGGCGCGACCGGGGTTCGGCGCGGTCCGGTTCCGGCGGTAGCCGTCCGGGCCGTGGATGGCGACCCGGCGGTCCGGCTCGTAGCGGTCCGCGGCGGAGTCGCCGCGGAACGGCTGGGCGACGATGACCTGCCGCTCGTCGGCGTACGCGAGGTGCTCCCAGTCGGCCCGCAGCTCCACCCGGCCGTACCCCTCGGCCTCGTAGGTCCGGACGGAGGCGTTCCGGACCGTCATCTCCCAGCCGGCCGCCTCGCTGCCGGCCGCGGCGGCCGCCCGCAGTTCCGCGAGGGCCGACTCGCGGAACGCCGCCCGGCGGCTGTCGTTGTCGACGTACGACTCGTATCTCGCCCGCTCGTCGTCGACCGAGAGGTCGTAGGAGTCGACGTAGTAGACGGTGGCGTCGCCGTCGGCCTCGAGTTCGATTCCCAGCAGCGACCACTCGGGCTCCTCGTGGGCGGCGGACCCGACGCCGGCGGCGACCGACAGACAGAGGACCGCGACGGCCAGCGCGGCGAGCGTTCGGCGCATCGGGCGTGGGTCCGTGGCGGCGTGGCAAGTCGGTTTCGGCCGGCGCCGGTCGTAGCCCTTTTGCGCCCGACCGTCCGAGTCCGGGCATGGCCAGCCTCGACGTCGACGACCTCCTGCGGATCGTCCTCGTTCTCGTCGTCGTCTGGATCGCCGTCGAGATTCTCACGGAGGTCGTCGCCGCCGTCCTCGCGCCGCTGAGCCCGCTCGTGGGGCTCCTGATCGTCGCGCTCATCGCCGCCTACCTCCTGGACTACGTCTGATGTACAGCCTCAACGCCCCGGTGCCGGCGTCGGTCGCGCGGCTCGCCAGCGGCCTCGCCGCCGACCTGCTGGACGCGGGCGTCCGCGAGCGGCACACCCTCGTCGTCAAGCGGCTGGGCGACGACCCGGGGACGATGGCGCCGGACGTCCGGGCCGTCGTGGAGGGGACCGACCCCTTCGAGGCGCGGGTGACCGGCGTCGAGGCGTTCCGCGACCCGCCCCGGGGGACGGCGCCGGTCGCCTACCTCCGCGTGGAGTCGCCGGGGCTCCGGCGGCTCCACGGGCGGCTCTGCGACCGTTTTGCGCCCGTCGACGGCCTCGAGGGCGACGACTACACCCCCCACGTCACCGTCGCCCGCGGCGGCGACGCCGCGCGGCTCCTCGGCCGGGACGTCGACCGCAGCTGGACGGTCGACCGGCTCCACCTGTGGACCGGCCGCTACGACGACGCCGCCGAGGAGATCGCCCTCTCAGAATAGCAGGAACGAAAGCAGGATGCCGACCAGCGAGAACAGCAGCACCATCCCGAAGGGGTTGAACGCATACCGGAGCGGCGTGTCGTAGACGACCCGCTCGACGGTCGTCCGGGGCGGCCGCGTCGCCCGGACCGGCCCGGACGCGAGCAGCGCCGGCCGGACGGGCGCCTCGCCGGCCCGGTCGGTCAGTGCCGCGACGTCGACGTCGCCGGCCGTCTCGAAGCGGTCGGCGTCGTAGCCGGCCGCCAGCAGCGCCCCGGCACACGGCTTGCAGACGACGTACTCGCCGTCGTCGGCGGCGTAGGCCGCCAGCTCCGAGGCCGAATCGGCCAGGTGCTGGCACCGCTGGCAGACGTGCTGGCGGTCGGACCGCATCGTCGCGACCGCCGGCGGCGCGTCCGGCTCGGGGAACAGCGGCGCCTCGGCGGCCCGGTCGCCGTAGGCCGGGTCGTCGTCGTGCAGCGTCGCGTGACAGGGGCCGCACAGCGTGACCAGCTCCCCGAGGTCGTCCATCGACGGCGACGAGAAGGGGGCGGCGTGGTGGACCTCCAGCCGGCGGTCGCCGGACGAGCCGTCGTGGCCGCAGCGCTGGCAGACGCGGTCGTCCCGCTCGAGGGCCTCCTCCCGCAGCAGCTCCCAGCGCGGGCCCTCGCCGTCGCGGGTCCGGCGCCGCTCCGCGCGCGGGTCGAGGCTCACGGCTCCGGCGGCGCCCCCTCCCAGGCGTCGAGGTCGCTGTAGAAGTTCAGCATGCCGATGCCGAGCTTCTCGGGGTCGACGTCGATGTGCTCCTCGCGTTCCTCCGGCGGGAACGACGGGTAGACGCTGTAGTCGCCCAGCTCGACCCGGTTGCGGTGGGTGTACCGCTCGTCGATGAGCACCCGGACCCCGTAGTCGTCCGGCGAGCGGACGACCCGGCCGAGCGCCTGCCGCGTCTTCCGCACCGTCGGAATCTCGACGGCGTAGCGCCAGCCGGCGTCGCCGTCGTCGCCGAACGCCTCCGCGTAGGCCCGCTGGACGGCCTCCATCCGGTCGTCGAGGTGCGGGTACGGGACGCCGACGACGACGACCGTCCGGGCGTCGTCGTCGTCGAAGCTGACGCCCTCCGCCAGCGTCCCCCACAGCGACGTGAACAGCACCGCGTCGTCGTCGGCGACGAACTCCTGTCGGAGCTCCTCGGCGGCGACGCCGGGCTCGTCGAGGTACGGCGTCGCGTCGCCGGCAAAGCGGTGGTAGTACCGTTCGGCCTCGGCGTAGCTCGGGAAGTACGCCAGCGTGTTGCCGGGCGTGAACCGGACGGCGTCGGCGATGGCGCCGCCGACGGTCTCCTGGACCGCGGGGTCGTCCCGCTGGCTGGCGAACAGCGCCGGCGTGTCGACGGCGTACGTCCGGCGGCGCTCTTCGGGGAACTGCTCGCCGTAGGCCATCGTCAGCGGGTCCTCGAGCCCCAGGACGTCCTCGGTGACGTCGAACGGCCGCAGCGTCGCGCTCATCAGCACCGTCGCGTGCAGCTCCTCGAACAGCGGCGCCGTCACCTGCCGCGGCAGGCAGGTGTACAGCTCGGCCCGGCCGACGACCCCCGTCTCGGTCCGCCGGACGCCGACGACCGGGTACTGGCCCGGCTCGACGGCGGCCTCCATCCACTCGTCGATGAACGCCGCCGCCGAAAGCGTCGGACACTCCTTGCGGGTCGTCGTCTCGCCGTCCTTGTAGGCCTGTTCGTAGCGACGGTCCAGCTCCTCGCCGAGCGCCAGCGCCGCCTCGAGGTCGGCGGCGTACCCCTGGCCGGTGTACGCCTGGAGGAACGCCACCGAGAGGTCGTCCCGGCCCTCCTCGCTGGCGACGGTGACGTCCTCCCACTCCTCGCCGACGGCCTCGCGGTCGCCGAAGCCGAACGACGCCTCGTAGGTGTCGACCAGCGCGGTCCGGAACGCCCGGATGACGTTGGCCGCCGGCTCCGCGCGGGCGTCGTCGCAGTCCTCGAGTTCGTCGACGGCGCCGTCGAGCGTCCGCTCGGCCAGCGTCCGGGTGGCGTGCTCGCGGGCCGAGTCCGCGACGTTGTGGGCCTCGTCGAACACCGCGACGATGTCCTCCGGGTCGCGGCCGAGCCACCGGAAGAACTGCTCGCGAATCATGGGGTCCAGCAGGTGGTGGTAGTTGCAGATCGCCAGGTCGATGCCCTCCATGCCGTCCTTCAGCAGCTCGTAGCCGCAGAGCTCCGCCTCGTGGGCCCGCTCGTAGATCTCCTCCGGCGTCCGGACGTCGTCGTAGAGCCACGCGTAGAAGTCGTCGGTGTCCTCGGTGAGGTTGTTGTAGTAGCGGTCGCAGACGTTCCGCTCCTCCCGGAGCGCCTCGATGCCGGTCTCGAGGTCGTCGAGCTCGTCCATCACGGCGCCGCGGGCCTCGGCGGCCTCCTCGTCGCCGTCCCGGCTGGCCGCCAGCAGCTCCGCCTCCCGGTCCTCGAGGTCGTCGACCTGCTCCTCCATGTCGACGAGGTCGCGGGTCGCGTCCCGGAGCACCTGACACTCCTCGTAGCCGACGTCGATGTGACACATCGACCCCTTCCCGCGGAAGACGACCGTCCGGATGGGGTCGTCGGCGTTGATGGCGCGGGCCTCCTCGATGAACTGGCGCGTCTGCTGGTGGACGTTCGTCGTGATGACGACCGTCTTGCCCGCCGCACGGGCGTACTCGAGGGCGGGGGTCAGCGACGCGAGCGTCTTGCCGGTGCCGCAGGCGCCCTCGAAGAGGACGTCCCGCTCCTCGACGAGCGCCTCCCGGATGCGTTCCATCGCCTCCGCCTGGTGGTCGTACGGCTCCTCGTACGGGAAGAATCGCCGGGAGCCGTCGGACCTCGACACGTCTGTCACTCCGGTTCGTTCGAATAAAAGCGTTCGGCGCGCGCGGCGGAACTGGAGTCCCGGCGGCGACGGCGGTCACCCGACGACGTCGACGTCGGGGTTTCGAGGCGGTCGTCGACCGTCCGGGGGTCGGGTCGTTCGCCGCGGCGACGGCGATAGAAGAGGCGACGGTCAGGCCAGGGCGTTCAGCAACAGGACGAAGACGCCCAGCAGGACGCCGAAGGCGACGACCGTCCGGGGGTCCATCGTGGGCGCGTTGCGGCTCTCCTCGTCGAAGTACCGGACCAGCCCCGCGCTGGACATCAGCCCGCCGGAGTTCTCACCGCTGCTCATACACGACGATTCGCGCCGGGTATCGTAAGCGTTTCGACCCGCGCCCGTGGGGTTCGACCGCACCCGGGTGGAAAACCCTTATGAGCGCGGCTCGAGAAATCACACGTAGCGATGCCCGTCACCCTCAAGGACTTTTATGCGGACTGGTGCGGCCCGTGCAAGACGCAGGACCCCATCCTCGACGAACTCGAGGAGGACTACCCGGAGGTCGACTTCGAGAAGGTCAACGTCGACGAACAGCAGGAGATCGCAAACGAGTACCAGGTACGGTCGCTGCCGACGCTCATCGTCGAGGACGACGACGGCGTCGTCGAGCGGTTCGTCGGCGTCACCCAGCGGGACGACCTCGAGACGGCCATCTCGCAGGCCGAGGCCTGACGCCGGCGGACGTTCCCGACACCGCTCCCCGACGTCTATCCTTTTTTCATCCGTGCCGTGCGGCGTGACAGCTGGTCGTTTCCGTTGCTCGCGTACCGAACGTGACACCCCAACGCGGATACGCCGGACGGTGTCGGCCGTCCAGCGCAGGTATCGTACGACCCGAACGGCGGCCGCCGTGGCCGGCACTGCGGCGGACGGCCCGGCTCCCGGAACCGCGCGGGCTGAATCCGTCGGAGGGTCGTCTCCCGCCTCCCGGCGGCGGCTCGGACCGGGCGCTCGGTCCGGGACAGACCGTCTTCGACCGGGCCGTACGAACGTTTATTACGACGCGGCGGGAGGTGTGCTCGCGTCGACACACCACCGGTGAACCACCGCGGGCGAGGCGGAGAGCGACGGCAGACGCCCACAGAACACGATGACGGAACACACCTACGTCGGCGCGATCGACCAGGGGACGACCGGCACCCGGTTCATGATCTTCGACCACGCGGGACAGGTCGTCGCCAACGCCTACGAGAGACACGAACAGATCTACCCGGAGCCGGGCTGGGTGGAGCACGACCCGACGGAGATCTGGGACAACACCGAGACGGTCGTCGAGAGGGCGCTCCGGGAGGCGGGGCTCGACCCCGAGCAGCTCGCCGGGCTGGGCATCACGAACCAGCGGGAGACGACGCTCGTCTGGGACGAGGCGACGGGCAAGCCCATCTACAACGCCCTGGTCTGGCAGGAGCGTCGGACCACCGACCGCGTCGGGGAGATACGGGCCGACGAGAAGGTCGAGTGGATACGCGAAAAGCCCGGCCTGGTCGCCGACGCCTACTTCTCGGCGACGAAGGTCGAGTCGCTGCTGGACAACGCCGACCCCATCAAGCTCGAGCGC
>JAHENN010000200.1 GCA_018609665.1 Haloarculaceae archaeon
ACCGACACGGCGACCGTCGGCCCGCACACGGTCGCGGTCACGGACGCCCCCGGCGTGGTCGCGGCCGACGGGCTCCCGGCGTGGTACACCGACGCCGTCCCGGGCGTGGTCGCGGCGCTGGAGCGGGCGGACCTGACACTCTGTTCCGGCGCAGCCCCCGACGGGTTGGTCGCGGCCCTCGACGAGCGGTTCGACGGCACCCACGAGGCCGTCGAGGCGACGCCGGAGGCGGCCCGGGCCCGCGTGGCCGACGCCCTCGACGCCGTCGACTACCTCGTCCGGCTGCCGTACGGCGACGACGCGCAAGCGCTGCTCTCGGACCTCCACGACGCGACGGCCGTCGAGGGCGTGCAGTACGGCGACGAGGTGACCGTCCGGCTGACCGTCTCGCGGTCGGCCGCCGAGCGGCTCGTCCGGCGGGTCGAGGCCGTCGGCGGCGACGCCCGGCCCGCCGACGCGACCGACTGACCGGCGGCCGCGACCGCCCGCGCCCGGCGTCCGTGAGACGCCGGGACGAAATACTTTATAATCGACCGGCGCCCGAGCCACGATGGAGTATGATACGTGTCTCGTGCGTCCGCGGGGGCGGCGACGGGGTCGTCCCGCGTCGCCCGGGGGGACCGACCGTCCCGCGAGGGTCGAACCGTGCCGCAGGCCGGGGGCGGCCGGACTGAGCGCCGATGGGGGGCACGGACGGAGACGCGGCCGACGTCGAGTACGGGATGGACGACGTCCCGCCGGCCGGGCGGTCGGTGCTGCTCGGCGTCCAGCACTACCTGACGATGATCGGGTCGACCATCGCGGTCCCGCTGGTGCTGGCGACCGCGATGGGGATGCCCGACGCGGCGACGGCCCGGCTGGTCGGGACCTTCTTCGTCGTCTCCGGCGTCGCGACGCTGGCCCAGACGACGGTCGGCAACCGGTATCCGCTCGTCCAGGGCGCCAGCTTCGCCATCCTCGCGCCGGCGCTGGCGATCGTCGGCGTCGTCGGCGCCAACGGCGGCAACTGGGAGGTGATGATCGTCGAACTCCAGGGGGCGATGATCGTCGCCGGTATCTTCCAGGTCGCCGTCGGCTACCTGGGGCTGTTCGGCCGGGTGAAGCGGCTGCTGAGCCCCGTCGTCATCGCGCCGGTGATCGCGCTCATCGGCCTCTCGCTGTTCGACGCCCCGCAGATCACGAACCCGGAGTCGCAGTCGGTCTGGCTCCTGCTCTTGACCGTCGGCTCCATCGTCGCCTTCTCCCAGTACCTCGGCGGCCGACACCGGGTGTTCAAGCTGTATCCGGTCCTGCTGGGGCTGGCCATCGCGTGGGTCGCCGCCGCCGCGCTGTCGGTCGCCGGCGTCGTTCCCGCCTCCTCGCCGGCGTTCGTCGACCTCGGGAGCGTCCCGGAGGCGCCGGCCGTCCAGCCGATCCGGCCCCTCCAGTGGGGGCTCCCCCGGTTCACGCCCGCCTTCGCCGTCGGGATGGTCGCCGGCGTGGTCGCCTCGATGATCGAGAGCTTCGGCGACTACTACGCCGTCGCCCGCATCTCCGGCGAGGACGCCCCCAGCGCCGGCCGCATCAACGAGGGGCTCGGCATGGAGGGCGTCGGCAACGTCGTCGCCGGAATCATGGGCACCGGCAACGGGTCGACGTCGTACTCGGAGAACATCGGCGCCATCGGCATCACGAGCGTCGCCTCGCGGTACGTCGTCCAGATCGGCGCCGGCGTGATGGTCGTCGCCGGCTTCGTCGGCTACGTCGGCCGGCTCGTCACCACCATCCCGGACCCAATCGTCGGCGGGCTGTTCGTCGTGATGTTCGCACAGATCATCGGCGTCGGCCTCTCGCAGCTCGAGTACGTCGACCTGACGGACAACCGGAACGTCTTCGTCGTCGGGATGACGCTGCTGAGCGGGCTGTCGGTGCCGACGCTCGTCAACAACGTCGCCGGCGACGAGGGTGCCGCGGCGATCCAGGCGGCGCTGGCGGACGTGCCCGTCGCCGGCGTCGTTCTCGGCACGGAACCCGTCGCCCAGACGGTCTTCGTCGTCGGAACGACCGGCATCGCCGTCGGCGGCCTGGTCGGGTTCGTCCTGGACACGACCATCTCCGGCGAGCCGGCGTCCCGCGGGCTGACGGCCTGGCGGGAGCGGACCGAGTCGTCCGACGACTTCGAGAGCTTCCGGGACCGGTACCTCCCGTCGGCGACCGACGGCGAGGCGAAGGGCGACTGACCGCCCCGTACCGGCGTCGGTGCCGGGGTCCCGGACGGGCGGCGACGTCGCCCGCGCCGCCCCCGGCGCCCGGAATCACTCCCGGCGGACGCTGTCGGTGAGCCAGCAGCCGTCCAGCGGGCCGCCGTCGGCCACCGAGAGCCCGAATCGGTACGTCGCCGTCTCGCCGTCGGGGCCGGTGAGGGTGACGCGCCGGTCGGCGGTCGTCCCGTCCCGCTCGACGGGGCCGGCCGTCGCCTCGACGTGGTCGACCATCGGCCCGTACCGCGGCCCCGAGACCATGCGGACGAACCGGTCGAACGGCCCCGTCGCGCGCCGGTTGGCCGGCGACGCGAAGTTGTACGCCGTGCCGATGCCCGCGTTCTCGAAGGGGTCGTCGTTCGTCGCCAGCGCCTCGACCTGGAGGTCGACGACCGCGCCGGGACCGTACGACGGCTCCGGCGTGGGTAACCCCTCGATCGGGTAGTCGTCGGTCACGGTCGTACTCCGTGGCCCAGCGGTATCAACCGTCGGGTCGCCGCGGACGGAACGCACCTACGTCTCCGGGTACAAGCCGGGGCATGCTCGGCTACGCGGCGATGAACCGGACGCTCCGCGAGCGGGACCCGCCCAGACGCTGCAACCGCGACATGCGGAAGGCGACCTGGGAGTCGGAGGGGCTCGACTACGCCGCGGAACTCGCCGCACGGAACCTCCGGGACCTCCGGGCCATCCTGGAGTGGAACCGCGACCACGGCATCCGCTTCTACCGCTGTAGCTCGACGCTCGTCCCGTGGAACTCGGCGTTCGATATCGAGGAGCTGCCCAACTACGAGCGGGTCCGGTCGCTGGCCCGCGACTGCGGCGCCTTCGTCCGGGCCAACGGGATGCGGCTGACCTTCCACCCCGACCACTGGTGCAAGCTCGCAAGCGAGTCCGCCGACACCGTCGCCCGGTCCGTCGAGACGGTCGTCCACCACGGGCGGTGGCTGGACCTGATGGGGCTGCCGCGGTCGCCCCGGTACGCGATCAACGTCCACATCGGCGCCCACTACGGGGACAAGGCGGCGACGGCCGAGCGGTTCTGCGACGTCGTCGCCGACCTGCCGCCGCGGGCCCGGGCGCGGCTCACCGTCGAGAACGACGACGCCGACTCGCTGTGGAGCGTCCCCGAACTGGTCGAGTCGGTCGCCGACCGGGTCGGGATTCCGGTGACCTTCGACTACCACCACCACGCCTTCGCCGACCGCGGGCGCACCTACCGCGAGGCGTTCGAGCTGGCGCGGTCGACGTGGGGCGACGTCCGGCCGATCGCCCACTACTCGGAGCCGGCCCGGCTCCACGGCGACGCCGACGCCCGACCGCAGGCCCACGCCGACCACGTCGCCCGGGTGCCGCCGTGGCTGCGCCGGGCCGCCGACGTCATGGTCGAGTCCGGCGGCAAGGAGCGGTCGCTCTTCCGGCTCCGACGGGACGCCACCGCCGGGTAGCGCCCGTCAGCCGCCCTCGACGAGGACGAAGTGCGCCGGGTGCGTCGACTCGTGGTTCTTGGCGGTGCTGTAGGCGTCGGCCCGGCTGTCGGTCTCGTGGGTGAACTCGCAGGTGTCACAGCGGAGACGGTAGGACATACGTCGACTCGGGGCTCGGCCGACATAGTTGCACGGGCACCGTCGCGAGCATTACCGCCCGGTATGGCGCCGCCACGGCCGCCGTCGGCTCCGCCTCCGCGCCGTCCGGCCGCCCGGCGCGCCGGAACCGACAGTCATAACCGCGGTCACGGCCGCCTGGACAGTATGACGCGCCGCCGCGTGCTGGTCCTCGCGGCCGTCGTCGCCCTCTCGGCGTCGCTGCTCGGGGTGCAGGCGCTGACCGCCGGCGAGTCGCCGTCGCCGTCGTCGGACGCCGACACGGGGGCCGCGGCCGACGCCCCGGCCCACACGCTCGTCTCCGTGCAGTCCTACGGCGGGTTCCGCAACGACAACGGCGACGTCCGGCTGGTCGACCGGTCGGGCGAGGTCGTCTGGCGGTACGACCCGCCGAACGCCTGGGTGTTCGACGCCGAACTCACCGCCAACGACACCGTCCTCGTCTCGATGGGCGAGAGCGCGCGGGCCCCCGGCGTCGACTGTCCCGAGCGGTACGGCGGGACGCCGGACAACGGCACGGCCGGCCCCTTCGACTGCATCCGCAACCGCGTGGTCGAGGTGGACTTCCGGACGAAGGCGGTCGTCTGGGAGTACACCTGGTACGACGCCTTCCCGACCCACCACGAGGTCCACGACGCCGACCGCCTGCCGAACGGCGAGACCGCGGTCGCCGACATGGGCAACGACCGCGCCTTCACCGTCGACCGGTCCGGGACCGTCACCTGGCAGTGGAACGCGACCGACCACATCGCCGAGGGGACCGACTTCTGGGACGAGCACGTCCCCGAGGACGCCGAGTCGGAGTTCCGCCGGCAGGGCCCGGAGTCCGACTGGACGCACATGAACGACATCGACCGCCTCGAGAACGGCAACGTCCAGCTGTCGATCCGCAACTTCGACGTGGTGCTGGAGGTCGACCCCGAGACGAACGAGATCGTCGAGGTGGTCGGGGAACCCGACAACCATTCCGTGATGACCGAACAGCACAACCCGATGCGGATTCCGTCGGCGGGGACGGTGCTGGTCGCCGACAGCGCCCACGGCGGGCCGGCCGGCGCCGACCGGGTCGTCGAGGTCGACGCCGAGACCGACGAGGTCGTCTGGGCCTACGACGGCGCCGGCTCCGGGCGGGCGCTGCAGTGGCCGCGAGACGCCGACCGGCTCCCGAACGGCACCACGCTGGTGACCGACTCCCGGAACGGCCGGGTGCTGGTGGTCGACGAGAACGGGTCGGTCGTCTGGCGGTACTCGATGGCCGACGAGAACGCAATCGTCTACGAGGCCGACCGCGTCGTCCACCCCGACCGGCCGGGCTACCTCCCGGAGGAGGGCGGGGACGTCGTCGGCGGCCGGAAGCTCGAGAGCCGGACCGGCGCCGGCCCGCTCACCGAGGCCCGGTCGGTCGTCGAGTCGTGGGTCGGGCTCGTGCTCCCGGCGTGGGTCGGCGCCGTCGAGCTCCTGGTGGCCGCCGCTGGAGTCGTCGCCCTCGCGGGGCTCGGCCGGGAGGGGTGGCGCATGCGGCGCCGCGGTTAGACGTCCCTGAGGGGTCGGCCGCACCGCTCGCACTCGCAGAAGGAGCCGGACGCGCAGTCGACGGCGTGGCCGTACCGCCGGCAGACGCCGGCGACGCCGGCGACGTAGGCCAGCCCCGCGGCGCCGACGGCGGCCGTCACGACGGCGGGCGAGAGCCCGAGCGCCGCCCGGAGCACGGCGACGGCGGCGACGCCGACGACCACGCCGGCGAGGGCCGCCGCCCGTCTGTCGACGACCACGGAGCCGCGGCCCGCCAGCCACGCTGCGACGTCGTC
>JAHENN010000201.1 GCA_018609665.1 Haloarculaceae archaeon
GACGCCGAGGCCGTCCGCGAGGCGCTCGCGGAGACGGACGTCTCGCTCGGCGAGCTGCGCGACGTCCGGCGGTTCCTGACGGCGCTGTCGGAGGAGCTGGACCGCCGGGTCGTCGAACACCTCGACGCCGAGCGGCCGGGCTGGCGGCAGAACCTGCCGGAGCTGGACGACGAGGCGATTCCGCTTCGGGACCCCGAGGAGCCGCAACTCGACGAGCTGACCGCCTGGGCCGAACGCGAGGGGTTCGACGCCCGCGTCTGGAGCCGCGCGGAGACGGTCTGTGCCGTCGTCGCCGGCGTCCTCGACACCGTCGAGGAGGAGGACAAACAGCGCCGGGCGCCGGCGGTCGGCCGGACGCTGTCGGACTGGTACAGGGTCGACCACACCGATTACTTCCGGGAGATTCGGCTGGAGCGCACCTGGGACGACGAGCGGCCGGCGGAGTCGTGGCGCCGGGCCTACACCGCCCGCTACGCGCTGCACAACTGCCTGCCGGCGGGCGCCATCGGCGAGCGGCTGGGGGAGTTCGGCGGCGGCGTCCTGATGAGCGCGACGCTGGAGCCGCTGGACGTCTTCGCGGAGGTGACCGGCCTCCGGCACCTCGAACGCGAGGCCGACCGGCCGGTCGTCGAGCGGACCTACGGCCTGGAGTTCCCCGAGGACAACCGCGCCTCCTTCGCGCTCGCGGCGCCGAAGTACACCTACGACAACCGCGACGACCCCGGCACGGAGACGCCGACGCGGCACGCCCACGCCCGCGCCATCCGGCAGGTCGCGGCCGCGCCGGGCAACGTCCTCGTCGGGATGCCGTCCTACCGGGAGGCCGAGTGGGCCGCCACCGTCCTCGAGGACTGCGAGAAGGAGGTGCTGGTCGACGAGGCGACGGACGACGTCGCCACCGAGCGGCTCAAGCAGGAGTTCTTCGACGGCGAGCCGAAGGTGCTGGTCACCAGCCTCCGCGGCACCCTGACGGAGGGCGTCGACTACCGCGGCGACCGGCTGTCGGCTGCCATCGTCTGCGGCGTCCCCATCATCAACACCGACAGCGACCGGACGAAGGCGGTCCGGACGGCCTACGACCGCGCCTTCGGCGACGGCTTCCGGTACGCCCTGGCGGTGCCGGCCGTCCGGAAGGCCCGGCAGGCCGTCGGGCGCGTCATCCGCGGCCCCGACGAGGTGGGCGTCCGGGTGCTCTGCGACGAGCGGTACGCCCGCGAGTCGTGGGACAGCGTCCGCGACCTGCTCGGGGAGGCCGAACGCGAGGAGTTCGACCCCGTCAGCACCGACATGTTCGAGTTCGCCCTGGAGCGGTTCTGGTCGTCATAACACCCAGACGTCGCCGGGGTCGAAGCCGACGGTCAGCTCGTCGGCGTCGGGCGGGTCCTCGAGGGCGGCGACGACCCGTCGGCCCTCCCACTCGAGGTGGACGCGGGTGGTCGTTCCGAGGAACTCGGTGTCGACGACGGTCGCGGTGAGGCGGTTCTCGCCGGCGTCGACCGCGAGGGCCGCCGGGCGGACGCAGACGGTCGCGCTCGCGGCCTCGACCGGCGGGAGGCGGAACTCGTGGCCCCGGACGCGGCCCGTCGACCCCCCCGTTTCGTCTGCAGCTTCCGATATCTCGACGTCGAAGACGTTGTTCTCGCCGAGGAACTCCGCGACGAACCGGCTGGCGGGGCGGCGGTACAGCTCCCGCGGGCGGCCGACCTGTTCGAGGCGGCCGTCCGACAGCACGGCGACGCGGTCCGAGACCGCGAGCGCCTCCGCCTGGTCGTGGGTGACGTAGACGGTGGTGACGCCCAGCTCGCGCTGGATGGCGCGAACGTCCCGGCGGAGCCGCTCCCGGAGGCGGGCGTCCAGCGCGCTCATCGGCTCGTCGAGCAGCAGCAGGTCGGGGTCGGGCGCCAGCGCCCGCGCCAGCGCGACCCGCTGGCGCTGGCCGCCCGACAGTTCGGTGGGGTCGCGGTCGCCCGCCCCCGGGAGGTCGACCAGCTCCAGCAGCTCCGCGACCCGCTCGTCCGTCGAGCCGCCGCCCGGCGGCTCCGCGAAGCGGAGCCCGTAGCCGACGTTCTCGGCGACGCTCATGTGCGGGAACAGCGCGTAGCTCTGGAAGACGAGCCCGACGCCCCGCGACTCCGGCGGGACGCCGGCGGTCGGCGCGCCGTCGAACCGTATCTCGCCGGCGGTCGGCTCCTCGAAGCCCGCCAGCAGCCGCAGCGTCGTCGTCTTGCCGCAGCCCGACGGCCCCACGAGCGTGAAGAACTCGCCGTCCGCGACGGTCGCCGACAGCTCCGCCAGCGCCGTCGTCTCCCCGTAGCGCTTCGCGACGCCGTCCAGCGTCACCTCCATGTCGGCCCTCCGGTCATTCCGCGAGGCCTCCGTCGCCGCCGACGCGCTCGACGATCACGAAGCTGACGGCGGTGACGACGAGCAGCACCGTCCCCATCGCGGTGGCGGGGCCGAGCGTCCGGTCGGAGAGGTACCGCTCGAGGGCCACCGGCATCGTGTAGGCGTCGCTGCCCTCGACCAGGACGACGGTCGCGTCGAACTCGCCGATGCTGACCGCGACCGCGAAGGCGGCGCCGGCGGCGACGGCGGGCGCGACCAGCGGCAGTTCGACGTCGAGGAGCGCGCGGCTCCGGGAGGCGCCCAGCGCCCGCGCCGTCTCGACCAGCCGGTCGTCGGTCGACGACAGCGCCGGCGCGACCGTCCGGACGACGAACGGGTAGGCGCCGACGGCGTGGGCGGCGACGACTGCGACGGCGCCGGTCGCCTGGAGGCGACGGCCGAAGGCCTCGACGCCGAAGACGACCGTCTGCAGCAGGCCGAAGCCGACGACCACGCCGGAGACGGCGAACGGCAGCATCGCCAGCGTGCCGACGACGCGCGCCGCCGTACCGTCCCGGGCCGTCGCCAGCGCCACCACGACGCCCATCGGGACGGCGACGACGAGCGTCCCGCCGGCGAACAAAAGCGAGTTCCGGACCGCGACGTCCGGCCGCGTGCCGACGACCGCGTCCCGGCGGGCCAGCAGGAACTCGTACCACCGGAGGGTGACCTCGCCGCCCGGCCCCGTGACGCTCGCCAGCAGCATCGAGAAGACGGGCCCGACGAAGACGACCGCCAGGAAGACGCCGTAGACGCCGACTGCGGCCCGTTCGATCGGCGCGGCGTCGGCCAGCCGGCGGCGGGGCTGCGGCGCGACCTGGCGCGTCGCCGCCCGCGCCGTCTCGTAGCGGAGGTACGCGTAGGTGAGCCCGAGCGTGACGGCGGCCTCCAGCACAGCCAGGGCGGCGGCCTCCTGGAGCCGCAGGCGGGTGATGCGGTCGTAGAGCCACACCTCGACGGTCGCGAGCTCCAGCCCGCCCAGCGCGAGCACGATGGGGAAGGACATGAACGTGAAGACGAACACGAGCAGCGCGCTCGTCAGGACCGCGGGGGCGAGCTGCGGGACGACGACGTCCCGGAAGGCCCGCCGCGGCGACGCGCCGAGGCTGCGGGCGGTCTCGACGGCCCGGGCGTCGACACCCTCCCAGGCGGCGGCGACGACCCGCGCCACCAGCGGCGCGTTGTAGAAGGCGTGGGCGAGGACGATGATCCGCAGCGTGAACATGAGCTCGACGGTCGGCAGCCCCAGGGCCGCGAGAAGCCGGTTGAGCGGGCCGGTCGAGCCGAACATCGCCGCGAAGCCGACCGCGACCATGATGGACGGCAGCACGAACGGGACGAGCGTCACCGACCGCAGCGTCCGCCGGCCGGGGAAGTCGTAGCGGGCCAGCAGGTACGCCCCCGGCAGGCCGAGCGCGAGGCTGGCGAGCGTCGACAGCGTGGCCTGGTAGGCCGTGAACCGGAAGAGCCGCCGGTAGAACGGGTCGACGGCGACGTCGACGAGCGGCGCCGGCGACGGGCGGCCGTCGACGAGGACCGCCTCGGCGAGGACGCTCGCGACGGGGTAGTACAGCATCACGACGAGCAGCGCCGCCGTCGCGAGCCCGACCGCGAGAAACGGGAGTTCGGCGCGCCGAAGCCGGCCCCGGAGCCGGCCCATCAGC
>JAHENN010000202.1 GCA_018609665.1 Haloarculaceae archaeon
GAACGCCGGGGCGTCGCCGCCCGGGTCCTCGGCCGTCCGGGCGCGGGCGGCGACGCGGTCGACGGGGTTGAGGCTGCGCCGCAGGCCGGTCGCCGCCCGCTCGGCGAGCCGCCCCTCGAGGTCGAAGCCGTGGCCGCGGCCGCGTTGCAGCGACATCAGAAGCCCGGCATCAGGTCGGCGGGACCGAAGACGCCGTACTCGCCGGCGCGGTTCCGCCGGACGCCGGCCTTCAGGTAACCCAGCGCGGGCCCGTTGACGTTGGCCTCCATGCTCGTGTCGTCGTCCAGCCGGAACGTGTTCGTGCCGCGCTCGCCGTCGAAGGTCCGGCCCGTCACCCGGACCGTCGTGGTGGTGGGCTTCTCGTCGGAGCGGAGGTCCAGAATCCCGCCGACGGTGACGTCCTCGGCGTCGCAGATGCCGGCCCGCTCCAGCAGCACGTCGTCGGCGTGCTCCATGTCGGTGAACTCGATGCGGCCGTCGTGCTCCTCGACGATCTCCTCGATCTCCTCGTCGGTGAGGTTCCGGGCGGTCTCGATGTCGTAGCCGTCCAGGTGGGCGATGTCCTCGCGGACGGTGCCGCGGTTGTCCTCGTAGCCGGACTTGAGGCCGACGCCCCACCAGATCTCGACCGCCTCGACCTCGACGAACGACTGGGCGGCAAGCGCCGCCGCGCCGGTCAGGAAGCCGGGCGTCGCGCCCGCACCGCAGACGAACGTGATGCCCGACTCCTCGAAGGTCGCCTCGCGGTCGTCGAGGATGTCGATGACGCGGGAGCGCTTGAGCACGTCCACGAGGACGCCCTCGTAGCCGGCATCGGCGAATCGCTCGCCGACCCGGGGGATGAAGTCGTGTTCGAGGTTCGGCAGGGCGATCAGGACGGCGTCGATGGCCGCCGACTCGGCGATGACGTCGTCGATGGGCGTCTCGGTGGGGTCGGCCTGCGCCGAGGCGGCGACGCCCTTCATCTCGCCGGACTGCTTGACGGCCCCCGTGCCGCCGTCCGCCCGCGGGTCGTTCTCTCCGCTCGCGTCCGGGCGCGTCTCGCTCGCGATGTTCCCCTCGGTCGCCGCCAGCAGTTCGTCCACGTCGAGGCCGTCGTGGTCGACGGCGACGCCGTTGCGGTCGCAGGCCGCGACCGGCGTCAGGCCGCCCTTCTCGCGGGAGTAGTCGAGCGCGCGTCGTCCGATGCCGCCGGTGCCGAGAACGGCGAAGTCGATGTCGTCCATTGTGTGTCGTGTATGCCGTGTGAGTCGTCGTGGTGTCGGTCAGTCGTCCAGTTCGGTCGCGGCGTTGCTCGTCGCGGTCCCGACGGCGGTGTCCGGGTCGGGGTCGCGGTGTCGTTCCTCGACCTCGTCGGGGTCGAAGTCGTTGCTCGCCCGGTTCGGCTCGAGGCCGGCCCGCCGCATGATCTCGATGTCGTCGCCGGGGTCCTGGCCCTCCGTGGTGAGGTAGTCGCCGGTCAGCAGGCCGTCGGCGCCGGCCTCGAAGGGGAGGTGCTGTTCGTCCGGCGCGAGGTTGACCTCGCGGCCGCCGGTCAGCCGCACCCGCGAGTCGGGGTGCAGGAAGCGGTAGACCGCGATGGTCTTCAGCAGCTCCGCCTTCGAGATGGCGGCGTGGTCGCGGTCGCCCAGCGGCGTGCCCGCGACGGGGTTGAGGACGTTCACCGGCAGCGAGGAGACGCCGATCTCCTGCAGTTCGACCGCGGCGTCGACGCGGTCGGCCGGCGACTCGCCCATCCCGAGGATGACGCCGGCACAGAGGTCCATGCCGACGGCCTTCGCCCGCCGCAGCGTCTTCAGCCGGTCCTCGAAGGAGTGGGTGCCGACCACCTCCGGGAAGTACCGCCGGGAGGTCTCGATGTTGTGGTTGTAGTGGTTCAGCCCCTCCTCGGCGAGGATCTCCGCCTCCGTCTCGGTCAGCAGGCCGAGGGAGGCGTCGACCTCGACGTCGGTCTCGTCGCGGACCAGCCGGATGGCCTCGAGTATCTCCGCCCACTCGTCGGGGCGGTGCTTCCTGGAGACGCCCTTCTCGGCGACGACGATGCCGAACCGCTGGGCGCCGTCGCGCTCGGCGCGCTCTGCGGCCTCCAGGACCTTCTCCGGGCCGAGGAAGCCGTAGGTGTCGATGCCGGTGTCGAAGTGCGCCGACTGCGCGCAGAAGCCGCAGTCCTCAGCGCAGTCGCCCGCCTTCGCGTTGACGATGCTGCAGGCGTCGACGGTGCCGTCGGAGAACTCCCGCCGGACCAGGTCGGCACCGGCCGACAGCGGCTCGACCGGCTGCGCCAGCAGCGCGAGCCCGTCGGTCCTGTCGAGGCGCTCTCCGTCGAGGACCCGCCGGACCGCGTCGTCGACCGTTCGGTTGCCCGTCTCGTAAACCACTCTAGTTCGGGCAGTTTACACGATAATAAAGCTACCGGGCGGCGCGGTCAGGCGTGGGCCTCGACCGCCTCGACGAGCGTCGCCTCGTCCTGGACGCCGACCATCCGGTCTTCGGGCTCGCCGTCGACGAACAGATACAGCGTCGGGACGCCCTGGACCTGGTACTGCGCCGCGAGCTCCTGGTGGGCGTCGATGTCCACCTTGACGACGGCCGCCGCCGTCGACTCGGCGACCGACTCGACGGTCGGTTCGAGCATCTTGCAGGGGCCACACCAGTCGGCGTAGAAGTCCGCGAGCACGACGTCGTGTTCCGACAGCAGCTCCTCGAGGTGGTCACTGCCCTCGACGTGGACCGGCTCGTCGGGCGTCTCCGCCTGGCTGCGGAGCTGCTCTTTCTTCTGCTCGCGGATGTCCTCGATGTCTCCTGCGTCACTCATACCGTCTCGTAGCACCGAACCCCGATTAATTCCTTCGGGGAACTGTGCGGCCCGCACAGACGACGGCCCCGGCGGCCACCGCCAACAGTTAAGTGGAATCGACTCGACCGGCTGCCATGGAGTCAGAGCCCGCCCCACAGGAGATCACGTCGCTCGTCGGCCGCGAAGTCTACTCGAACAACGGCGTGTTCGTCGGCGAGGTCGAGGACCTCCGGCTGGACATGACCGACGAGCGCGTCACCGGCCTGGCGCTCGGACGGATCAACCGCGAGCTGTTCGACGACCGCGTCGAGGACGCAGACGGCGTGCTGCTGCCGTACCGCTGGGTCCGGGCCGTCGGGGACGTGGTGCTGGTCAACGACGCCGTCGAGCAACTGAAGACGGACGACGACGATTAACCGCCGTTGGAGCCGTCGCCGCCGCTCTCGAGGCCCATCGCCTCGAACAGCTTCGCCCTGACGGCCTCCTCGGTCAACTCCAGCAGCGTCTCCCTGTTGTCGCCGGCAATCTCCAGGCCCGTGAAGATGCCCAGCGGAATCTCCGCGGAGGCGTCCGTCGAGTGGCCCACCACCTCGCCGACGTCCTCGAAGGCGTCCTGGAGGACGCTGCCGATGTTCATCCGGATGTCCTCCGAGCGGGCCGCCAGGTAGATGGTGTCGTCGGCGATGGCGAACACCGCCGAGGTGGTGATGCCCTCGAGGTTGAGGAGGTGCTGGGCGGCCTGCGAGAGGGCGTCGCGGTCGCGGATGAAGCCGGCGTTCGACACCAGGTGCGACCCCTTCACCTCGCGGTTCCGGATGGCCTCCGCCAGCACGTCCAGCGTCTCGGGGCTCATCGACGGCGACTCCACCTGCTCGAGCGTGTCGTGGTCGGCGAAGGGGTGAAGATACGCCGCCGCCGTCAGGTCCGCCGGCGTCGTGTCCCGCTTGAAGTCCAGCGTCTCCGCGCGGATGCCGTACAGCAGCGCCGTCGCGACCGCCTCCGGCAGGCTGAGGTCGAACTCCTGGACGTACTTCGTCAGGATGGTCGACGTCGAGGAGACGTTCGGCCGGATGTCGCTGAACTCGGGGTCGTACTCCACCTCCGGCTCGAAGTGGTCGATGAAGACGTCGACGTCCGTCTCGACGACCGGGTCGGAGGCCTTCGCGCAGTCGACCAGCGCGAGGGTATCGTAGTCGTCGAGGTCGACGTCGCCGAGCGGCGACAGCTCGATGCCGAGCAGGTTGACGAACGCGCGGTTCTCCTGGTGGCCGATCTCGCCCTCGTAGAGGATGTCGGCGTCGACGCCCTGCGCCTCGGCGATGGCCTGCAGCGCGACGGCGGAGGCGATTGAGTCCGGGCCCGGCGAGCGGTGGGCGAGGACGGCCAGCCGGTCGCCGTCGCCGATGACCGCCGCGAGCCGTTCGGCGCGGTGTTCGATTTCGCCCTGCTCGAGCGCCCGCAGCGCCGACTTCGCGATGACCGCCGAGGGATTGATTACGACGTCGGCGCCGACCTCCTGCAGCTCGTCGGCCGTGACGGGGTCCGACGCCCGGGCGACGAGGAACTTCTCGTCGCTGGCGGCCCGGATGCTCTCGACGGCGACCCGGTTGGCCTCGACGTCCGACGAGAGGATGAGCACGACGTCGCGGTCGGCGACGGCCTCGACGACCGCCCCGTCGCGGATGTCGGCGGTCCTGGCGTCGAGGTCCTGGTCCCGCAGCGCCTCGACCCGCCCCTCGTCGCGGTCCAGGATGAGTACGTCCTTGTCGCCCGACTCCAACTCCTCGGCGACGGCATGACCGACGCTGCCGCAGCCGAGGATGGCGTACGACGACATCGACGTCATGGAGGCGGCCCCGTTCATGATAGCCGGCTCGACGGCCGGGACGCACTTAACTGGCCCGTACTCTCCACAGCGTGGGAGTCGATCCCGTCGCCGTACGGGAACGCAACCTATTTACTGCGACCGCGATTACCCGTATCCGCTGGGCCGATAGCTCAGTCAGGGAGAGCGACGGCCTCTTAAGCCGTCGGTCGGGGGTTCAAATCCCCCTCGGCCCGTGCGACGAGCCCGCGAGCGGCGCGAACGGAGTGGGCGGAGCGAGCAGGCGGGTGAACCGGCAGAGCGGGATTTGAACCACGCGAGACGAGCGAAGCGAGTCCCGCACCGGGTTCAAATCCCCCTCGGCCCGCTTTCGCGAGGAGCGACCGTCGAGCAGCGCCGAGCGCCAGCAGGGCCTGCTCGGCGTTACGCGACGAAAGGGTGCGACCGGGTCGATACCGACGGTTAACTCGTGTCGGCGCCGACGACGGCATTGGTGTCGGCGCCGGTCAGGATGGCGAACTCGCCGCCGTCGGCGGGTCGCGCGCCGGCGGGGCCGAGTTCGGCCGTCCCCGTCGTGCTCGCGGTCTCGGGCACCCCGAGGAGGTACGTCACGGTGGCCGTCTCGTCCTCGCTGGCGGCCGGGACGTCGTCGAAGTAGACGAACCGGTCGGGGCCGCTCTGCTCGACGCGGCTCTGGTCGCCGTCGTCGTAGACCGTCCAGCCGTCGGGAATCCGGTCGCGGACGACCGACTCCTGGCTGGCCTCGACCTCGAGGTCGACGCGGACGGTCTGGCCGGCGGTGTAGGCGTCGGCGTTATCCGAGCGGTCGCCCGTTGCGATGAAGCCGTCGACGTCGCGCTCGGTGGTCGCCAGTTCGACCTCCTCGAAGGTCGCGAGGTCGTCGGCGACGGCGCGCTCGACGGCGGCCTCCGCGTCCGCGAAGCCGGCGCCGACGTTGTACGGCCGGTGGGTGTCCCAGGTCTTGGCCGCCGTCGCCTCGATGGTGGTGATGACGTCGATGGGGTCGGGCCACTCGAGGTGGTTCTGCCGGTAGGCGTCGTA
>JAHENN010000203.1 GCA_018609665.1 Haloarculaceae archaeon
CGTCTCCTCGGCGCTCGTGTCGTCGGGTTCCTCGTCGTCCGTCATGACCCACCTTTTCGGCTCCCCTCGGAAAAACCCTGCAGGTCTCGCTATCACCCTCGCCGCAGCAGGACCACAATCCCCGCCGTGGCAGCACAGAGAACGCCGAAGTTGAGGGCCGCGTTGGCGAACGGCTGGTAGCGGCTTGCGACCCAGATGTCGACGACGGCCGAGAGACTTCCGTAGAGCCTCGCCGTCGAGACGACGACGAGGAGGCCGAGCGCGAAGAGCCCGCCCCACCGGATGTAGGTGGTGACGCCGGCGGCGTCGAGCCGCGAGCCCCGCTGCTCCTCGCCGCCGGGGTCGTCGACGACAGGATCGGCCCCAGGGTCGTCCACTGCTGGATCGACGCCGGGGTCGTCGGACCCGCTCACCGCGACCACCTCCGGGCGGCCAGCAGACCGGCGGCCAGCGCGACGACGGCGACGGCGGCGCCGAAGCCGGCTCCGTCGCCCGTGGCCTCGGGGGTCTCGGTCGGTCGTTGCGACGTCCCACCGTCGGTCTCGAACTCGCTGGCCTCGAACTCGACCTCCTCTCGGCGCTCGTCGACCGCCAGCGTCTGCTCGGGGTCGAGGTTCGCGGCCGCACGGGCGGAGTCGATGATGACACCGTCGCGCCGCAGCGTCGCGTCGAGGTAGTAGTTGAACCCGTCCGGGACCGTCACCCGGGTGTCCTCGACCACGGTCCGGCCGGGAGCGACGTTGCCGATGCGGGTGCTGGTCCGGTCGGCGACGACGTTCGAGTCGGTCTGCCGGACCGTGACGACGAGACGGAGCTCCGACTCGGGGTCGTCGCCCCCGTTCGTCACGTAGCTCGAGACGTTCAGCGTCGCGCGGCCGTTCTCGACGGTTTCGACGCTGTACTCGACGGACGGACGTCGGTCGAACTCGTAGAAGGCGGCCGACGAATCTGCGTACGACGGCCTGAGAGCGCCGACGCCGTCGACGCCGACCCGCGCGGTGTCGACGCGCCGGCCGTCGACGTACAGCAGCGTCGTCACCGCGTAGCCGCCCTCGCGGGGAACGGCCACCGCGAGCGGTACCTCCCGCTCGCCGTCGTCGTCGACGGTCCCGAGGCCGCGGCGGTCCCTGTCGACCACGAGCCCGCTCTGGCTGTCGGTTGCCCGGGCGACGACGCTGACGTTGTCGGCCGTGCCGCCGCGGTGTCGGACGAAGGCGGTCGTCTCCAGGGTCGCCGTCTCGCCGGTCACCGCGCCGACGCTGAGGGTCATCTCCGCGACGTCGAATCTGGCAGGCGGTTCGCCGTCGGAGGGCGACGGGCTGACGAACCCCGGCACGACCGCCGCGAGTCCGACGGTCGCAAGCAGGACGGCCGCTGCCGCAACCCCCAGGGCGGCTTCGAAACGCATGCGAGTGGTTACCACGGACACAAATAAGTGCTTTTTGCCGGTCAGCCGAAGGTGCCGAGACTCGACTGCAGCTCCCGCGGGGAACTGCCTTCCCGGAGCTCGTAGCCCACCAGCCCCCGCATGTCGACCGCGAAGGTTCCGCCGGCCCGCTCGAGGAGGAGCACCCGGCCCTTGCAGCCCCGGACAGACCCGGCAGCGAGCGTCTCGGGGACCGGCGCCGCCTCGAGGTCGAGCCCGTAGTCGAGGTCGAGCCGTTCGCCGACGTCGAACTCCGCCAGCAGCCGCTCCCAGGCGGCCGTCTCGACCGTCCGGCCCATCCCGTCGATTTTCCGCGGTACGCGGACCGCGTCGGGCAGCGGCACCTCGGCGGCCAGCTCCGCCTCGATCTCCCGGGCGACCCGGCCGTTCGCGACGGCCCGGATCCGGGCCCCCCGGTCGGCGCCCTGCTCCCGGAGCCGCGTCCGGAGCCGCGGCAGCTTCGTGACGCCCACCTTGAACGTCGCCGGCGCGAACGCCGCCAGGTAGACGGCGTGCTCCTGGTGGCAGTCCATCTCCGCCTTCAGACACTCTCCGGTGCACTTCGCACAGACCCACGTCGACCGGTGGCGGTCGCAGTACGGCGCCGTCGGGTTCCCGCAGGCGACGTGGTCCGCGCCGTCGACGGCGCCGGCACAGCGCCGCTGGCCGAGCGTGTACGCCAGTTCTCGCCCCGGCGGTAGCCGCTCCGGCTCGACGACGCCGTCGCGGGCGACGTACAGCGCCGGCTCGCGGTCGCCGCCCGCACCCGTGTCGTAGCCGACCACCTGCACGCGACCAGATAGGCCGGTGGCGGGCTTATGTGTTCCTCTTGAAATGAACAGCCGTCTACGTACGGGAGAAGAAGCTCGTAAATCACGGACCAGGGTGCCGGCAATCACGCGAGCCGACACCGACGTCTCACGTCGAACCGTGCTCGGACTGGTCGGGGGCAGCCTCGCGGGCGGCGGCCTCGTCGGAACCGCCGCCGGGTCCGGAGGGGGCGACGACGTCGAGCGCGTCCGGGTCAACGCCGGCTACCGTTCCGAACGCGGGCGACGGGCGGTCGCCGACCGGGCAGATACCGTCTTCTACGACCACCCGACCGGGGTCCTGACGGCGCGGATGAGCCGCGCCGCCGTCCGGGAACTCCGCGCGCGGCCGGACGTCCGCTTCGTCGAACTGGAGGCCATCGCCCAGGAGACGCCGTACGGGATCGAGAAAGTCAACGCGACGGACGCCATCTCCGAGGGAGATACCGGCAAGGACGTCGACGTCGCGGTCATCGACACGGGCATCGACAGCCGCCACCCCGACCTGGCGGCCACCCTCGGCGAGGGACGGGCGTTTACCGCCGGCGTCGGCACCCCGGTCTGGGACGACGCCAACGGCCACGGCACCCACGTCGCCGGCACCGTCGGCGCCATTGACGACGCCGAGGGCGTGGCGTCGGCCCGGACACGACGCTGCACGCGGTGAAGACGCTGAACGCCAGCGGGAGCGGCCTCACGTCCGACATCACCGCGGGCATCGAGTGGACGGCCGACCAGGAGTACGCCGTCGGGACCCTCTCGCTCGGCGGCGGCGGCACGAGCACGCTCCGGGAGGCCTGCGAGTACGTCAAAAAAGGACGCTGCTGGTGGCCGCCGCCGGCAACGACGGCGAGTGCTCGGACTGCGTCACGGCGCCCACCCGCTACGAGGCGTGCATGGCCGTCTCCGCGACCGACCGAAACGACGACCTCGCGTCGTTCTCCTCGACCGGCCCGCAGGTCGGAATCGCGGCCCCGGGCGACGGCGTCTACTCGACGTATACCTGCAGAGCTACGCCACGCTGTCGGGCACGTCGACGGCGGCGCCGCACGTCGCCGGCGGTGCCGCCCAGCTCGTCGCCGACGGCTACGCGGTCGGCGAGGCGCGGTCGCGGCTGACGGAACCCGCCGCGGACGTCGGGCTCGACGACACCGAAAGCGGCGCCGGCCGGCTGGACGTCTACGCGGCGCTGGGGCTGTGAGACAGGCTCTTGAGGGTGGCGCGCCAAGGAGTGGCATGCTCGATGCGTCACTGGAGGTGACCGTCGGAGACGACGCCGCCTTCAGCTTCACCGTCGTCAACGGCGGCGACACGCCGGCCGAACTCACCTTCCGGAACGCCTGCCGGGCGGACTTCGCCGTCTTCGACGGCGACGAGGAGGTCTGGCGGTACAGCGACGGCCGGGCCTTCGCCCAGGTGATCACCGACGCCGAACTGCAGCCCGGCGAGTCGGCGACCTTCGAGGCGGTCTGGCCGGACTCCGCGCCGGGCGACTACACCGCCGAGGCGACGCTGCAGGCCACCGACCACGACATCTCCGTCCGGACGCCCTTCTCCGTCTGAACGGGCCGTTCGTGCCGGCGGCGGGGCATCTTCGCCCGCGACGCTGGGCGTAGCCACGGGTGCCTCCCGGCGACCGCCGCTCGAATTTTCCCTCCTCTCGGGGTCGCCTCGGAATCGGTAACGGCGCGCGATACGGCCGGTACAACTCCGTCGCTCGGGGCGCAAACGGCGCCATGGCGGTTCGGTTCCGGACGAAGGCGCTCCTGGCGTTCTACGGCGTCATGCTCCTCCTGTCGCTGGTCGCCATCGGCGGCGTCTTCGCCCTGGGGTCGCACCTCGGCGTCGGCTCGGACCCCTTCGTCGTCGCCGTCGAGGACCACGACGAGGCCCGGGACGTCACGCCGGTCGTCCGGGACGCGGTCGCGTACTGGAACGAGAACGGCGACCGGTACCCGTCGGCGTACCGGA
>JAHENN010000204.1 GCA_018609665.1 Haloarculaceae archaeon
GGCGACGACGGCGCGGTCGACGGCGGCGAACGTCTCGGTGACGCCGACGACGAGCGCGCGGCCGCCGTAGAAGGCCGCCGGGTTGAGCAGGCGGTCGACGTCGGGGATCCAGGTCGCCCGCGCGAGCGGCGTCTTCAGCGCGAAGAAGCCGACGACGCCGGCGACCCCGAGCGCGACGCTCTCGAGGACGTGCGGGACGGTGTAGGTGGTGTACTTCTCGGCGACGGTCGCGGTGTTCGGCAGCACCTCGAACAGCGTCCCGGGCAGCAGCCCGAGCGCGAGACAGAGCCCGCCGACGGCGAGCATCGGGACGGCCTGGCCGGGCTCGGCGTCGTCGGGGTCGACCGTCGCCTCGCCGTGGAAGAAGACGTAGTAGCCCAGCTTGATGAACGACATGAACGTGCCGACGCCGCCGACGATCAGCAGCCACCACAGCAGGTCCTCGCCGCCGAGCGGCACCGACTCGGGGCCGATGACGACGTTCGAGACGCTCTTGTGGGCCTCGGCGATGACGATGCCCTTGCTGACGAAGCCGTTGAACCCGGGGACGCCGGAGATGGCGGCCGCCCCGAGCAGGTAGGAGACGAACGTGACCGGCATCACCCGCCAGAGGCCGCCGAGTTCGGTGATGTCCTCGACGCCGGTCCGGTAGATGACGACGCCGACCGACATGAACAGCAGCGCCTTGTAGAGGATGTGGTTGAAGACGTGGCCGAAGGCGCCGCTGGCGGCCAGCGTCGTCCCGATACCGACGCCGGCGATCATGTAGCCCACCTGCGAGATGATGTGGTAGGAGAGGAGCCGACGCATGTCCTCCTGCAGCAGCGCCATCGCGGCGCCGAAGACGGCCATCGCGCCGCCCATGTAGGCGATCCAGAGGTGGCCGTCGGGGAACGCCCGGAACATCGCGTAGACGCCGGTCTTGGTGGTGTAGACGCAGAGGAAGACGCTGGCGGCGACGTGGGGGCTCGGGTAGGTGTCGGGCAGCCAGATGTGGAGGCCGATGAAGCCGACGTTGACGCCGATTCCGACGGCCATCAGCACCGGCGCGACGGGGCCGACGACGCCCGTCGCCGCGTCGAAGAGGAACGAGCCGGCGGCGGCGTACTGCCAGACGACCGCCCCGAGCACGAGGCTGCCGCCGATGCCGTGGGCCACCGCGTACCGGAACCCCGTCCGGACGGCGGCGCCGCCGTACTGCCACACCAGCAGCGTGCTGGTGACGGCCATCAGCTCCCAGAAGAACACGAGCGTCAGCCAGTCGCCGGCGAAGACCGCGCCGAGGCTCGTCGCCACGTAGCCGAGCGCCGCGGCCGTCATCCGTACGTCGGCGTCGCTGGCGTGGGCGTAGGCGACGGCGGCGGCGCCGATGAGCCCGAAGATGACGCCCATCAGCCGCGAGAAGGCGTCGACCTGGTACAGCACCGTCTCGAAGCCGAACAGCGCGGTCGGGAGGTGGACGCCGGGCGCGACCAGCAGCGACCCGACGGCGACGCCGGCGGTCGCGAGCACGCCGACAGCGTGGCCGACCCGCCGGGGGGCGACCGCCGCGACGACCGCCGCGGCGAGGACGGGCGCGAACGGCGGGACGACCTCGAGCATCAGCCGACCACCCCCACCGCCGAGACGACGGCGTCGACCAGCCGCAGGAAGACGGCCGCGTACGGCACCAGCCCCAGGGCGACCGCGCCGGTCGTCGCCGCCAGGATGGGGCCGAGCATGAACCAGGTGCTCTCCCCGCCGAGCGGGTCGCGGCGCTCCCAGCCGCCCGGCGGCGGCCCGCCGTGGTGGCCGTGGTCGTCGTTGTCGTCGTGACCGACGCTGGCATCCGGGCCGTGGTCGTTGCCGTCGTGGCCTGCGTCCGGGCCGTGGTCGTCGTCCGCGCCATCGGCGTCCGGAACCGTGTGGTCGCTCGGATGGCGGTCGACCGCGTACTCGCCGTCGACCCGCGGCGCCGGCTCGCCGTAGTCCCGGTCGACCGTCTCGCCGCTGAAGTCCGGCCGGCCGAGCTCCTCGGGGTCGACGTCGGGGTCCGGGTCGTCGGCGTCAGTGTCGTCGGCGCTGTCGCCGGCGTCGAGGTCCGGGTCGGCACCGTCGTCGTCCGCCTCGTCGCCGCCGTCGGCGCGGGCGAGGGTCGAGGCCCGCCGGCCGCCGTAGGGGGCCTCGACGACCGGCTTGGCGTCGTGGTCGTCGGCGGTCTGGAAGAACGCCTGGTAGACGACCGGCCAGAAGTACGCGACGTTGAGGACGCCAGAGACCAGCAGCGCGACGGCGAAGACGGCGCCGCCGGCCTCGACGGCGCCGACCAGCAGGTAGAACTTCGAGACGAAGCCCGCCACCAGCGGGATGCCGGCCATCCCGGCGGCGGCGACGGCGAAGGCCGCCATCGTCACCGGCATCCGGCGGCCGATGCCGGCCATCTCGCTGATGTGGTCGGTGTGGGTCTCGACGTGGACGATGCCCGCACAGAAGAACAGCGCGAGCTTCATGAACGCGTGGGCGGGGATGTGCAGCAGCCCGCCGCGGATCGCGTTCGGCCCGAGCAGCGCCAGCCCGAGGACGATGTACGACAGCTGGCTCACCGTCGAGTACGCCAGCCGGCGCTTGAGGTGGTCCTTCCGGAGGGCGATGACGCTGGCGGCGAGCAGCGTGACGGTCGCCACGACCGCGAGCGGCAGCCCGACGCCGAGTTTGCCGACCGTCTCCGGGCCGTAGACGTCCAGCACGACGCGGGAGACGCCGAAGACGCCCGACTTGACGACGGCGACGGCGTGCAGCAGCCCGGAGACGGGCGTCGGTGCCACCATCGCGTCCGGCAGCCACGAGTGCAGCGGCATCAGGCCGGCCTTGACGCCGAAGCCGGCGACCAGCAGCGCGAAGCCCGCCCGGGCCAGCACCGGGTCGGCCGCCGCCAGCGTTTCGATGCCGCCGGGGGTGAACGCGATGGTGCCGGCCAGCCGGTAGACCAGCACCGTCCCGGCCAGTATCGCGACGCCGCCGCCGATGGTGTAGACGAGGTACTTCCGGCCGGCCGCCCGCGCCTCCCCGGTCTCGTCGTGGGCGACCAGCGGGTACGTCGCCACCGTCAGCACCTCGTAGAAGACGAACAGCACGAGCAGGTTCGAGGCGAAGGCGACGCCGACGGCGGCGCTGAGGCTCATCGCGAAGGCCGCGAAGTACCGCGTCTGGCCGTGCTCCTCGAGCCCGCGCATGTAGCCGATGCTGTACAGCGACGTGATGATCCACAGCAGGCTCGCGAGCGCCGCGAAGAGGAGCCCGAGCGCGTCCGCCCGCAGCGCGAAGGCGACGCCGTCGCCGCCGGGGACCCCGACGAACCGGCCGAGCGACCAGACGTAGACGTCGCCGGCCAGCACGCCGGGGACCATGCTGGCGACGACTCCGAACTTCGCCACCGCGACGCTCAGCGTCACCGCCTCCCGGACGTTCGGGCGGCGGTGGGCCGCGAGGATGCCGACCGTTCCGACGACCGACACCAGGACGGCCACGATCGGCCGCGGGTCGCCGACCTCGGTCACGGGAGGACACCCCCGAGGAACGTCTCGAAGGCGGCCGTCGCGAAGCCGAGCGCGACGGCGACGACCGCCGCGGCGACGACCACCGCGACCATCCCGGTCGAGACGGCCGCCGGCGCGCGGGAGTCGGGCCGGTCGCCGCCGTCGGCGACGGGGTCGGGGTCCGGGTCGACGTCGACGCCGGCCTCGGCTCCGGTCCCCGCGTCGGCGTCGGCGTCGGCTCCGGCGGCGACCGTCGGCTCCGTCGACCCGGCGAAGTAGAGCCGCTCGAGCAGCCGGGCGACGTACGACAGCGTCAGCAGCGTCGAGAGGAAGACGACGACGGCGATCGGCCAGGCGCCCGCCCGGACGGCGCCGACGGCGATGTACCACTTCCCGAGGAAGCCGACGGACGGCGGGACGCCGACGAGGACGACCCCGAGGACGCCGACGGCGCCGGCGACGACCGGCGAGCGGTAGCCGAGGCGGGCGTAGTCGCCGACGGTCCGGGCGCCGTGGCGGGCCGCCATGACGCCCGCCGCGGCGAACAGCCCGCCCTTCATCAGCCCGTGGCCGACGAGGTGGATGACCGCGCCGAGGACGGCGTCGGGCGTCACCAGCGCGAAGCCGGCGACCACGAGCCCGAACTGCGACACCGACGAGTACGCCAGCAGCCGCTTGATCTCGCTCTGGACGGCCGCCAGCGCGCTGCCGGCGAGGATGCTGACGGCGGCGAAGACCAGCACCGCCGTCCGGGCGGCCGGCACCGCCTCGAAGAAGGCGGGGGTGAACACGGTGAGGATGACCCGCCCGACGGCGTAGGCGGCGACCGTCGACACCAGCGCCGAGATGAACGTCGTCACCGTGTCGGGCGCGTACGTGTAGGCGTCGGGCTGCCAGGTGTGCAGCGGGAAGACGGCTGTCTTCAGTCCGAGGCCGACGAGGATGAACCCGAACGACGCCAGCACGGTCCGGTCGCCGTAGCCGCCGGCCAGCCGGTCGGCGAGGTCGACCATGTTGAGCGTCCCGGTCTCGACGAAGGCGTAGCCGACGCCGATGAGGAACAGCGACGCCCCCGTCGTCCCGAGGATGAGGTATTTCAGCGCCGCGACCGCCGACCGGCCCGAGCGGTCGGCCGCCACCAGGGCGTACGTCGCCAGGCCGGTGATCTCGAGGAAGACGAACATGTTGAACAGGTCGCCGGTGACGGTCACGCCCATCAGCCCGCCGACGAGGAGGAGGTAGGCGCTGTAGAAGCTGTTGCGCCGGGGGCCGGCGGTGTACGCGAACGCGAGGACGCCCAGCGCGACGACGGCGACGAGGGCGACGACCGGCGCCGAGAGGCCGTCGGCGACCAGCTCGATGCCGTACGGCCGCTCGTAGCCGCCGACGACGTGTCTGACGGCGCCGTCGAGGGAGACCGCCCGGACGACGGCCGCCGCCAGCGTAGCCTCGACGGCACAGGTGACGGCGGCGACGTACCAGCCCGTCTCGGTCGTCCGGAGGCTCAGAAGCAGCGGCGCCACCGCCGCCAGGACCGGGACGGCGACCAGAAGCGGCAGCAGGACGTCAGTCATCGGCCACCTCCTCGACGACGGCCTCGTCGACGGTGCCGTACTCGTCGTGGATGCGGACGACGAGCGCCAGCGCCACCGCGGTGAGGCTGACGCCGACGACGATGGCCGTCAGCACGATGACGTGCGGCAGCGGGCTGACGTACGGGCCGCCGCCGCCGTCCGGCGGGACGATGGCCGGCGAGCCGCCGACCACGTACGCCGCCGCGATGAAGAACAGGAAGACGGCGCTCTGGAAGACGTTCAGGCCGATGACCTTCTTCACGAGGTTCGGGCTGGCGATCATCATGTAGAGGCCGACGACCATCAGGACGACGAACGCCGCGTAGGCCCACCGGCTGGCGAGCAGGTCGATCACTCGGCGTCACCTCCGGCGTCGGCGTCGTCGGCGGCGGGGCCGGCGGCGGTCAGGAAGAACAGCCCCGCGATGACGCCGCCGACGATGAGCCCGATACCGCCGACCTCGACGGCCTCGATGCCGAGCTTCACGGGGTCGTGCAGCGGGAGCGCCTCGTAGGCGGTGTACTCGAGGAAGCCGCCGCCGAGGGCGACGGCCCCGAGGCCGACGGCGGCGAAGGCGACCACCCCCAGGCAGGCGACGACCGTCACCGCCCGGCGGCCGAGCCACCGCCGCGTGGGGTCGATGCCGAAGGCGAAGGCCAGCATCAGCACGACCGTCCCGACGAGGGCGCCGCCCTGGAAGCCGCCGCCCGGGGAGTCGGCGCCGTGGAAGGTGACGAACAGCCCGAACGTCAGCACGAACGGCGTCACGACCCGGACCGTGCTCATGATCACCTCGCTTTCGGTGTAGGGGCCGCGCTCGGCGTCGCGGCCGGCGGCGTCGCTCACGTGAACACCTCCTGCCGGAGGACGACCATGGCGGCGACGCCGGCGGCGAAGACGACGGTCGCCTCGCCGAAGGTGTCGAAGCCGCGGTAGGCCGCCAGCACCGCGGTGACGGTGTTCTCGACGCCGGTGTCGGCGTAGGACTGCGACAGGTAGTAGCCCGTCACCCGCTCGTAGGCGACGACGGGCGAGTCGGGGTCGCCGACGGCCGGCAGGCCGGGCAGCGTCAACCCGAACACCAGCGCCAGCGCGCCGCAGGCGACGGCCGCTCGCGGGTCCGGCCGCTCGAGGGCCGCGCCGTCGGTCGGCCGGACGGTCTTGGCGATGGTCAAAAGCAGCAGGATGGTCGTCACGCCGGCGCCGATGACCGCCTCCGTCAGCCCGACACCCGGCGCCAGAAGCAGCGTGTACAGCAGCGCCATCCCGAGGCTGTAGGCGGTAAAGAGGATGATGGCCGCCAGCACGTCCCGCAGCAGCGCGGTCGCGACCGCCGCGACGACGACGAACGCCACCAGCGCGTAGCCGACCGGCGCGATCATCGGTCCTCCCTCCAGGGTTCGATGCCCTGCTCGTCGGCGGCGCGGGCGATGGCGTGGGCCGCCGTCGGGTTGGTGACGAAGATGAACGCCACCAGCAGGGCCGTCTTGACGGTCGTCGTCTCGAGGCCGAGCACGAGCGCGACGGCGACGAGCGTCAGCCCCGCGCCGAGGGTGTCCGTCTGGCTGGCGGTGTGGGCCCGGCTGTAGACGTCCGGCAGCCGGACGACGCCGACGGCGGTGACGAAGGTGAAGAACACTCCGCCGAGGAGGAAGCCGACGACGGCGACCTCCAGCGGCGTCACCTCACATCACCCCCCCGCGGTCGACGGTGAACTTCGAGATGGCGACCGCCATCAGGAAGTTCAGCAGCGCGTACACCAGGGCGATGTCGAGGAACGACGGCGCGTCCAGCGCCGCCGAAAGCAGCGCCAGGATGACGACCGTGTTCGTCCCGAGGACGTTGACGGCGACGACGCGGTCCTGCATCGTCGGCCCCCGGACCGCCCGGTACAGCACCGCGACCGCCAGCACGACGAGGGCCCCGGCGGCCGCCAGCAGGGCCTCCTCGACGATCACTCGGCGTCACCTCCGGGCGCGCCGGTGACGACGGTCTCGCCCTCGGCGTCGGCGTCGTCCTCGTCCTCGACGATCCGGGCGTCGCCGCGCTCCCGGGGCGTCGCGGCCGCCAGCGCCGGCCGGCCGTAGAAGACGAACCGGACGGCCCGCTCGAGCGCACCGTCGAACAGCCCCTCGCGGGCCGCCGGGATGAGCGTGTGGACGACCATCCGGCGGCCGCGGACCCGGACCGTCAGCGTTCCCGGCGTGAGCGTGATGCTGTTGGCCAGAAGCGTCAGCGGCATCCCGCCCCACAGCGCGGACCGCACCTCGGTCGTCCGTGGCTCGATTGGCAGCGACGGGTGGAGGACGACGTAGGCCACCTGCAGGTTCGACAGGACGATCTCGTACAGCAGGTACGGCACGTAGGCGACGAGCCGGACCAGCTGGCGGCCGAGGGTCCGCAGCCGGAGCCGGTCGGTGAACGTGATCCGGTGTAGCATCGCCGCCACGAGCGTCGCGCTGGCGACGCCGGTGACGAGGTCGAACTGCTTGCCGGAGAAGCCGCCGAGCAGCTGGTAGAACAGGAAGGAGATGCCGAACAGCGTCGCGAACTGGGCGGCGCCGCCGCCGCGGAGCAGCCTCCCCCGCCGGGTCGGCCGGTCGACCGGCGCCTCCTCGACGACGAGGCCGCGCTCGGCCAGCGCCGCCTCCATCGGCCGGAGGATGGGGACGTTCCCCCCGGGGCTGTACTCCGGGTCGACGACGACCCGGTCGCCCCCGACGTCGGCGGCGTAGTCGGCGATCACCCGCGCGTAGTCGTCGGGACCGAAGAGGTACTCCCCGGCGCCGATGATCGCCGTCTCGACGGCGAGGTCGTCGTCGCCGTCCTCGCGGGCCCAGACGGCGACCCGTTCCAGGAGCTCCTCCGTCTCCTCGCGGACCCCGACGCCGACGTCGCCGATGTCGTGCCAGGCGACGGGCGCGACGAAGTGGACCGTCGGCTCGCCGTCGTCGCCGCCGTCGGCACCGTCGCCGGAGACCGCCTCGCGAACGGCGTAGGCGACCGTCTGCCGCAGCGTGACCGACTCGCCGACGGGGACGACCACCGGTCCCGCGCCGTCACGCCGGTCGGGAGAATCTTGGGACACGGGCTGTCACTACACGGCCTTTCGGCAGGCGAAACAAAACGGTTGTTCTTCGGGCCGGTGGCACGGCGTCGAACAACGCTTAACCCACCGCGCCACCCAGACGGGTCCATGACCGAGGCCGTAGCGTTCGTCCCGGGGCACGTGACGGGCTTCTTCACCGCCAACCACGACGACGACCCGACGAAGGCGGGCTCCCGCGGCGCCGGCGTCGCGCTGGCCGACGGCGTGACCGTCCGGCTCGAACCGGGCGACGGCGTCGAGGTGAACGGCGAGGACTGCGAGATCGAGGCCGTCGCCCGGGTGCTGGACGCGCTGCGGTCGACGGCACGGGTGGTCGTCGAGACCGAACTGCCGCTCGCTGCCGGCTTCGGCGTCTCCGGGGCCGCCGCGCTCGGGGCCGCCCTGACCGCCAACGAGGTGTTCGGCCACGGCCTCTCGGAGAACGAGCTGGTGACGATCGCCCACGGCGCGGAGGTCCAGGCCGGCACCGGGCTCGGCGACGTGGTCGCGCAGGCCCGCGGGGGCTTTCCCGTCCGGCTCGAGCCCGGCGCGCCGGCCCACGGCGCGATGGACGGGCTTCCGGCGACCCGCGACGTCGAGTACGTCACCTTCGGCGAGCTGTCGACGGAGGCGGTGCTCGACGGCGACACGACAGCGCTGACGGCGGCCGGCCGCGAGGCGCTGTCGGCGCTGGTCGCCGAGCCGACCCTGGAGACGTTCGCCCGCGTCTCCCGGAGCTTCGCCCGCGAGGTCGGCCTGCTGACGCCGGCGGTCCGGGAGGCAATCGAGGACGTCTCGGCGGCCGACGGCGAGGCCTCGATGGCGATGCTCGGCGAGACCGTCTTCGCGCTCGACACCGGGCTGTCGGACGCCGGCTACGACGCCGAGCGGTGTTCGGTGTCGCTGGCCGGCGCGCACCTGCGGTAGCTCCGTCGGCCCGGGAGTTTCGTCCGTGCCGGTCGACGGCCGGGGGCGCCGGCATCGACTTCTGACGGGAGACGCCCCGGACCCTGCGTGACGGCCGCTCGTCCCACCGGAAGACACTTTATACCACACCCCGGACCGGCGGCCATGCCGACGGCGCCCTCCCTCGTCGACCGGTTCCGCCCTCACTCGGTCCCCGTCTGCGTGTTCGCCGTCGTGGCGGCCGCCGTCGTGGTCGTTCCGCCGCTCGTGCTCGACCCGTCGCGCCGGACGCTCTACATCACCGTCGCGGTCCTGATTCTGGCGGTGATGTCGACGGCGCCGTACGCCGTCGCCGTGGCGGTCCTGACGCTCCCGTTCCAGTACACGGGGCTCGCCAGTTACGCCTCTCCCCGGACGGTACCGGACGGCGAGCGGCCGTCGCTCGGGGATGTGCTGCGGCACGTCGCCGCCGGATTCGCCTACGTGCTGGCGGCTGGAATCGTCGGCGGCATCGGAATCGGCCTCGACTTCGCCGGCTACGGAACGTCTGCCCTCTCCGACCCGTTCAAACCGACGTTCATGCTTGCCGGGAGCGCCGCGGTCGCGGTCACGTACGTCGGCCTGCAACTCTGGCGATGCGACACCGCCGACGGCGAGGCCGACCTGCGGACGACGGGCGGAACCATCGCGCTCGGACTGCTGTTGGTTCCCACCGGCCGCATCGCGCTGTGGGTTTTCGGCCGCGGCCGGCTGGTCTGACGGCACCGGTCGCCTGCCCTGCCGTCGCCGACCGGGGCGGCCGCGAGAGCGGGACGCTTTTGCCGGCCGGCCGTCCACCGGCGGACATGACCGACGTCGACGTGCCGGAGTCACACCCCCGGTACGAGTCGCTGCTCCTCCGGCATCGCATCGAGGCGGGCGTCGAGAAGGGCATCACCTCCCGGCAGGGGCTCATCGCCCAGGGCCGCGGCGAGGCCTTCGACTACCTGCTCGGCGAGCGGACCATCCCGAGCGCCGACGCCGCCGCACGGGCCGCCGCCGCCCACCTCCTGCGGGCCGACCGGGCGGTGCTGTCGGTGAACGGCAACGTCGCGGCGCTGGCGCCCGGAGAGACGGTCGAACTCGCCGCGGCGACCGGCGCCGACGTCGAGGTCAACCTGTTCAACCGCACCGAAGAGCGGATGGAGCGCATCGCCGCCCACCTCCGGGAGCACGGCGCCGAGGAGGTGCTCGGGCTGGCGGGCGACGGCCGGATTCCCGGCCTCGACCACGAGCGAGCGACCGTCGACGCCGACGGCATCGGCAGCGCCGACGTCGTGCTCGTCCCGTTGGAGGACGGCGACCGCGCCGAGGCGCTGGCCGCGACCGGCAAGACCGAGATCGTCGTCGACCTCAACCCGCTGTCGCGGTCGGCACGGACCGCGTCGGTGCCGGTCGTCGACAACATCGTCCGGGCGCTGCCGAACGTGACCGACCACGCCCGCGAGTTGGCCGGCGCCGACGAGGCGGAACTGGACGCCATCGTCGAGGCGTTCGACCCCGAGGAGGCGCTGTCGGCGGCCGAGCGGGCGATACGGACGACGGACGAGGAGCGGGACCGCTGACCGGCCCTGCGGGGCAAAGCTGACGGGAGCGGGTGCGGTACGGCCGGTGGCCATGCGGTCCACGGTCCGGTTCAGGCTGTCGCTCCTGGCCCGCGTCTGCGTCGCCGTCGCGCTGCTGGCCGTCGTCGGCACCGTCGCGGCCGTCGTCGTCGCCGTCGTCGGGGGCGTCGTCGGCGTCTACGTCGGCGGAATCGCGAGCGAGTCGCTGGTGTCCCTCGCCGGACTGCCACGGCTCTCGTCGGTGCTGCCCGTTCCGGCGGCCGCGGTCGCCGCCACCGCGGCCGCGACGGCGACGTGGGTTCTCTGGGGGTTGCCGTTCCTCTCGCGGCCGCTCGAGCGGTCGGAGCTGCTGCCGCCCCGGGACCCCGGTTCGGTCGCGCTCGTGGCCGTGCTCGCCTGTGCCCTCTACCTCTCGGTCGTGGAGGCCGCCCCCGCCGGGTCGGCCCTCCTCTCGCAGGTCCTCGAGACCGGTCGCGGACTCGCGCTGCTGTTCGGCGCCGGCGCCGTCGTCGCCGTCGGCGCGTCGGCAATCTGGGCACGCCGGGAGGTCGACGGACTCCGGGACCGGCTCCGCTCGAACAGCCGCCCGGCCGGAGAGCGGCACCCGGAGGTCGAGGAGGCGGTCGGACGGCTGGCGCGACAGGCCGACGTGCCCCCGCCGACGGTCCGCGTGACCGACACCGACCGTCCCGAGTCGTTCGCCCTCGGGTCGGGCCGGGACGCGGTGGTCGTCGTCTCGACGGGGCTGCTGGAGGCGCTGTCGCCGGCGGAGCGCAGGGCGGTGCTGGCCCACGAGGTGAGCCACCTCGCCAGCGCCGACAGCCGGATCATGGCGGCGGCGCTCGTCCCCGCGCTCGTCGCCGACGACTGGATGGACGCGGACCCGGACCGCCTCGTCGACTACCTGCTGAACGGGGTGTTCGGCCTGCTGAAGCCGGTCGGACAGTTCGGGATGGCGGTCCTCTCGCGGGGACGGGAGTGGAGCGCCGACGCCGGCGCCGTCGCGCTGACCGGGTCGCCCGCGGCGCTGGCGAGCGCGCTGGCCACGATGGCGGAGCGCCGCCGCCGTCCCGCGACCGACCTCCGGAACTGGGAGGACGCCGTCGCCGCGCTCGACGTCCTGCCGGCGGCGGAGCGCCACGCCGGGGTCTTCCGGACCCACCCGCCGACCGAGGAGCGAATCGAGTGGCTCCGGAGCCGGGCCGAGCGGGCGGAACGGGAGTGAGCGACCCCGACGGCGGGCGGAACCGTCGGGGGACCGGCGGGTCGAGCCGCGTCCGCGGCGCGAGACGCCGTCTTGCGCCTGTCTGACGCACTGTTTTGTGTGTAGACGTGCAAAACGCCGCCATGGCTAGCCTCACGGAGGTCTACGACGGAGGTGGCGGGGCCGGCCTCCGGCGGGTGCACGCCGGCGTCGCGCTGTTCGGCGTCGGGGCGGTCCTGCTCGTCGCCGGCATCGCCACGGCGGCCACCGGCGTCGGCGGCCGGTTCGGGCTCGACCTCTACGACTCCCGGTGGGTCGCCGGCGTGCTCGGCGGCGTCGGGCTGCCGCTGGTGCTTCTGGGGACGATGACCGCCATCCCGCGGACCTCGCGGCGGCTCCGGGCCGCCGCCGTCGCCGGCGCCGCCGTCAGCACCGCCGGCGTCGCGCTGTTCGCCGACGCCTACCCCGTCGACTGGGTCGGCGGCTCCGGCGACACCACGATGACGCTCGTCGTCGCGTCGGTGTACTTCCTCGGCACAATCGTCACGACCTGGTGTCTGTTCGTCGCCGTCGCGAACTTCAAGGCGCGCAACGACCCCGGCGGAACGGTGAAACTGGAGGTGACGAAGGCCGGCGAAACGCGGGTCGTCGAGGTGTCGAACGACCGGCTGGAGGGGAAGCTCGGCGGCATCGGCGTCTTCGGCGGGACGCCGGACGGCGACGTCGAGACCCAGACCAACCGCGACGCCACCACGACGGCCGCGGGGTCGAGCGTCACCGACGGCGGGGCGACGACCGACGACGCCGAGTTCCTCACCGACGAGCCCGCGGCCCCGCTCGGCGACACCTACTGCGGCAACTGCACCCACTTCCGGTACGTCCGCACCGACGACGGGATGGCGCCGTACTGCGGCTACCACGGCGAGCGGATGGACGACATGGAGGCCTGCGAGGAGTGGACGTCGAACACGAACACGAACACGAACACGAACACGAACACGAACACGAACACGAACACGAACACGGGCGCGGGCGCCGGTCGGCGGTAGCGTCTCACCGCGAGCGCTCCAGCGCCGCCGCCACGCGGTCCCAGTGGCTGCCCTTCCAGAACACCTGCCCGCAGTCCGGGCAGCGCCAGCAGTCGGTCTCAGCCGGCGGCGGGGCGTAGTCGGGCGTCGAGGCGTCCGGCGGGACCGCCTCGACCGCGCCGTTGCACCGCCCGCAGCGGGCGGGCGTCGCCTCGAGGGCGAGCTCGAATCCTGCCTCGCGGAGCTCCGCCAGCTGGTCGACGACGTCGCGTTCGGTCAGCAGGACGGCGCCGTCCGTCCGCGCGGCCAGCGCCTCGTCGCGGGTCAGCAGCCGCCGGCCCTCGGCGGCCGCCAGTTCACGGAGCCGGTCGTCGGCCTCGACGCCCCGGTCGCCGGCGTAGGCCGCGTCGTAGCCGCACATCCGGAGGTAGACGGCCAGTTTGCCGAGCATGACGTCCAGCAGCAACCGGTCCGCGCCGGGGCAGATTCCGGCGCCAGCGTCGCCGTCGGTGCCGTCGCCGTCGCCGGCATTATCGTCGTCGCTACCGCCTTCGTCGCCCATCAGCCCTCGAGGAACGCCCGGACGCCGTCGGCGTCCCGGCAGTTGAGGACGTCGTCGGGCTCGCACCAGCCGCGGCGGGCGGTGTGGACGCCGTAGCGGACGTAGTCGAAGGCCGCCGGCCGGTGGGCGTCGGTGTCGACGGCGATCGTCGCGCCGGCCTCGACGGCGACGGTCACGTAGCTGGAGCGGAGGTCGAGCCGGTTCGGGTTGGCGTTGATCTCGAGGGCGACCCCCTCGTCGGCGGCGGCCCCGGCGACCCGCTCGATGTCGACGTCGTGGCCGGGCCGCTGGTTCAACAGCCGGCCCGTCGGGTGGCCGACGACGTCGACCTCGGGGTGGTCGATGGCCGCGAGCAGGCGGTCGGTGCCGTCGCCGTCGAGGGCGCTGTGCGGCGAGGCGACCACGAGGTCCAGTTCCGCCAGCACGTCGTCGGCGACCGACACCGACCCGTCGGCGCCGATGTTGGCCTCGACGCCGGCGAAGACGTCGACGTCGGCGTCGGCAGCGACCGCCCGCACCTCGGCCAGCTGCTCGCGCAGCTCCTCGTCGTCGAGGCCGACGCCGCCGACCATCCCGGGGCCGGTCGCGTGGTCGGTGACGGCGACGTAGTCGTGGCCGAAGTCGGCGGCGGCGTCGACCAGCCCGGCGACGGTCGGCTCGCCGTCGGACCAGGCGGTGTGGCAGTGGAGGTCGCCGGCGACGTCGGCCGTCGTCACCAGCTCCGGGAGGGCGTCGTCGGTCGCCGCCGCGAGCTCGCCGCGGTCCTCGCGCAGCTCCGGCGGTACCCAGGCGGCGCCGACGGCCTCGTAGACGCTCTCCTCGGTCTCGCCGGCGACCCGTTCGCCGACCCGCTGGCCCGCGTCGGGGTCGTCGCCGCCCGAGGCGTCGGACTCGTCCGACGAGCCGTCCGAACCCAGTTCGGAGACGTCGAAGACGCCGTACTCGTTGACCTTCAGGTCCCGCTCGATGGCGCGGTTGCGGAGCTCGACGTTGTGGTCCTTGCTGCCGGTGAAGTACTGGAGGGCGGCGCCGAACTCCGCGGGGACGACGACCCGGAGGTCGACCCGCAGGCCGTCGACGCGGACGCTGGCCTTGCTCGTGCCGGCCTCGATGACGTCGTCGGCGGCCTCCCAGCCGGCGAAGGCGTCGACGACGGCCTGCCCGTCGTCGCCGGCGACGAGGACGTCGACGTCGCCGATGGTGGGTCGCCACCGCCGCAGCGAGCCGGCGACGTCGACCCGCTCGACGGCTGGCTGCGACTCGAGAAACGACAGCGCCCGGTCGGCGACCGGGCGGGCCTCCCCGAGCAGGCTCCGCTTCCGTGACTCGCGGGCGAAGGGGATGTTCTCGAGGATGTTCTCCTCGGTCTTGGGGCCGAAGCCGCTGACCTCGCGGATCTCGCCGGCCTCGGCGGCCGCCTCCAGGTCGTCGAGCGTCTCGACGCCCAGCGCCTCGTACAGCGAGGCGACGGTCTTCGGGCCGACGCCCTCGACGGCCGTCAGGGCGTCCATCTCGACGGGCATCTCCTCGCGGAGCTCCTCGAGTTCGCCGATGTCGCCGGTCTCGAGATACTCGGCCGTCTTCGAGGCGATGGCGTCGCCGACGTCGTCGATCTCCGTGAGCGCGTCCTCGCCGCCCGTCTCGTGGAGCGTCTCGACGGCGACGGTGTGGGCGCGGATGCTGTCGGCCGCGCGGCGGTAGACGCTCGGCTTGTAGTCGACGTCGCGGGCCTCGAGGTGGTCGGCCATCTCCTCCAGCAGGGTCGCGACCTCGTCGTTGCGGCTCATGGTCCCCGGACCTGCGGGCCGTCGTCGTCGTTGCCCAGCGCCTGCTTCAGGAAGTTCATCCAGCGCTTCTTGTCGGCCGTCGCCTGCCGCTCGGCCTCGGCCTCGACGGAGGCGCCGTCGAGGTTCTCCAGGGCCTCCAGCGCCCGGTCGATGCCGATGATGCCGTCGGCCAGCACCTCGCCCTCCTCGAAGGGAACCTCGCCGGCCTCGATCTGCTCCTTCCGCTCCAGCCGCTCCCGGCGGAGGTTCCGCTTGGCCCGCTCGACCCGCTCGCGCTCGCCGGCCGGCACCGTCTCTCGGCGCTTGATCTCGAAGACGAACTCCCGGAGGTCCACCTCGGTCCCCTGGACCTCGATGCGCTCGGGGATGTCGACGCCGACCGTGGCGCTCTCCCGGCCGATGCGCTCGAGGAGCTGCTTTCGCTCGTACTCCTGCACGCACCGTCGTTCGACCCGGAGGCGCAAATAACAATCGCCGTTCGCGTCGGAGGGGGCCGGGACTACCCGGCCGCCACGACGGGCCCGAACTCCCCGAGCGGTCGAGTCTCTCGCAGGACGTCACGCGGTACTCGACGTGGCCGGAGGGACGCAGGGTCACGGCCGTCGACGCATCGTCGCAGGTCGGCCCGGTCACGAATCCCACGGAGTGGCCCGTCCGTTCGACCACGACCCGGTACCCGTCCTCGGCGGTGAACACCTCCTCCTTCGCGGTCGACGCATCGGCCGAGACCGTCTCCTCGTAGAACGGTCTCTCGTCCCCGGTGTCCTGCCGATGAACCGCGATTCGAATCTCGCCGGGCTCCAGACCCGGAACACCGGGCCGTGGCCGCCCCGGTCGACGCACCCGACGATCGAAAGCGCGGCGACCAGGCCGCACAGCGGGCGTCGTCCGGTCGGCGGGGTCAGGGCAATCGCTCGGAGGACTGCCCGACGAGTGCTTTCTGATCCGGCAGATGTCGCGGCGAGCGTACACGTCCGCACGCGCTCGTTCGCTCCCGGCGCGAAACATCCAAACGACTTTGCACGCCCGAGGGCAACGACGGGTAATGGCGGAGTGTGACGTGTGCGGCAAACAGGTGAACATGCCGTACAACTGCGGGAGCTGCGGCGGCACCTACTGCAGCGACCACCGGCTGCCCGAGAGCCACAGCTGTCCCGGCCTGGAGCGGTGGAACGACCCGGAGCCGGTGTTCGACAGCGGCTTCGACGACTCCGTGACCGACGCCGGCGGCTCGACCGGCGGCCTCGGCGACCGGCTGGACGTCGGCGGCCCCGGGGGCCTCCTCGGCTACGTCCGGGGCAACGTCGCCTACCTGTTTCTCGCCGTCTCGGTCGTCTTCTTCGGCCTCCAGTTCATCGTCGTGCCGGCGCTGGGGTTCGGCATCGAGAGCAGGGCCTGGCGGTCGCTGTTCACCCTCTCGACGGCGAACCCGCAGTACGTCTGGACGTGGATTACGTCGATCTTCGCCCACGGCGGGCCCAGCCACCTGCTGTTCAACGCCATCGCGCTGTACTTCTTCGGGCCCATCGTCGAGCGACAGGTCGGCTCCCGGAAGTTCGCCGCGCTGTTCCTCGTCAGCGGCATCGCGGCCGGCCTCGGCCAGGTCGGCCTCGCGCTCGCCACCGGCGAGACGGCGAACGTCCTCGGCGCCTCCGGCGCCATCATGGCCATCATGGGCGTGCTGTCGATGACCGCCCCGGACCTGAAGGTGCTGCTGTTCTTCGTCATCCCGACGTCGGTCCGGACGCTGACCATCATCGTCGCCGGCGGCTCGCTGCTGCTGGTCGCCGCCAACACGACCGGCAGCAGCATCCTCGGCGGCGTCGCCCACTTCGCGCACCTGATCGGGCTGTTCGTCGGCCTCTGGTACGGCAACCGCATCAAGGGCCGCGTCGGTCGCGGCCCCCAACAGCTGAACCTCGGGCCGGGGCGAGGCGGTGGCGGCCCCGGCGGTCCGGGCCGGTTCCCGTAGCATGGAGGTCGTCGCCGAGCGGTTCCGGCCCGACGGGAGTCACTCTCGCGAGGAGATGGAGGCGATGCAGCGCGACATCGCCGCGGCGGCGGCCTTCGCGGACGACGCCAGCGTCGAGCCGTCCGACGTCCGGTCCGGCGAGGCCGTCGTCGCCGGCGTCGACCAGGCGTTCCTCGACGAGCGGGCCGTCTCGGCGGTCGTCGCGCTCCGCGGCGGCGAGATGGTCGCCCGGGCGAGTGCCGTGACGTCGCTGTCGATTCCCTACGTTCCGGGACTGCTCGCCTTCCGCGAGGGCGAGCCGATTCTGGCGGCCCTGGAGAACCTGGACGTCGAGCCGGACGCCCTCGTCGTCGACGGCAGCGGCCGCATCCACTACCGGGAGGCCGGCCTCGCGGCTCACGTCGGCGTCTGTTTCGACGTTCCCGCGGTCGGCGTCGCCAAGAGCCGCCTCTGCGGAACGCCTCGCGAGCCGGTCGATGCCCTCCCCGAGGGCGCCCGCGTCCCCGTCGAGGCCGACGACGCGATGACCGCGCCGAACGGCGAGGTGGTCGGCTACGCCTACCAGAGCCGCCAGTACCCGAACTCGACGACGATCAACCCGCTGTACGTCTCGCCGGGTCACCGGCTGTCGGCGGCGACGGCCGTCGACGTCGTCGCCGCGACGGGCGGCGGCTACAAGCTCCCGCGGCCGACGCGGCTTGCTGACCGGTACGCCGACGAACTGACGGACGAACTCGGCTGACCGGGCGTTCTCGAGGTCCGGGTCGGCGAGAGAGAGCCGAACCATCCGCTAAAGCAAGCATGCGTGTTGTGGAGGTGGTTCGGCTGTTTTCTTGTGAAACGAATCCTCGACCACCTCGAACGCCCTCGCGAGGCCCGCGTGGCGGCGTCGCCGCCACGCCGTGAGGCGGTCGGCGAAGCCGACCGCCCCCTCCGGGACGCACGGCGACGGTGAGCCGAACGCCAGACGACGACCGCAGGGAGTCGTCCGGAACGAGCACTGAGCGAACGCAGTGAGCGACGCGCTTCGTTCGGACGACCGGCGGTCGTCCGTGATCACGAAAATCTTCGATTTTCGGACGACAGCGAGCCATCGCGAGGCGCCGAGCGGAGCGA